>JAZRIH010000105.1:0-9494 GCA_045645175.1 Eubacteriales bacterium
GACCGCTTGGCCTCCGACTTTGGAAACTCTTCGCTCCTACGATGAGGAATTAAAGGAAACTCCCACGGAGGAAATGAACTGGGACAGCTCCGCTGGCACTGAGTGGCAGGAAGGGGAAACAGAGGGACTTCGCATCTACACCTGTGAGTCTTGCGGCGGTGAGATCGTCTGTGACGAGACTACGGGTGCTACGGAATGTCCCTTCTGCGGAAGTCCCGTGGTGATGATGGGACAGTTTGCAGGCGCATTGAAGCCCGATTATGTGATCCCTTTCAAGCTGGACAAACAGGCAGCCAAGGACGCCTTGAAAAAGCACTATGGCGGCAAGAAACTGTTGCCGAAGGTATTTTCCAAGGAGAATCATATCGACGAAGTGAAGGGCGTATACGTGCCCGTATGGCTGTTTGATGCGGATGCCAATGCACACATCCGTTACAGGGCGACCCGTGTGCGCTCTTGGAGTGACAGCAACTATCATTATACCGAAACCAGTCACTACTCGGTGGTGCGAAGCGGATCAATCGGCTACGAGCGTGTTCCTGTGGACGGCTCTACCAAGATGGATGACAATCTGATGGAATCCATTGAGCCCTTTGATTTCTCGGGAGCAGTAGACTTTCAAACGGCGTATTTGTCGGGCTTTTTGGCAGATAAATACGATGTGAATGCCGAGCAAAGTGTGGAGCGAGCCAATCAGCGCATCAAGCAAAGCACCGAAGACGCCTTCGCCGCGACGGTGCGAGGCTATGCATCGGTAACCCCCGTTTCCTCGTCTATTCAGATGAAAAACGGTGTGGCGAGATATGCGCTCTATCCCGTATGGCTACTGAGCACCTCTTGGAACGGCAAAAAATATACCTTTGCGATGAACGGACAAACTGGCAAATTTGCAGGCGATCTGCCTTGTGATATGGGTGCCTACTTCAAGTGGCTGTTGGGACTTACCGGAATTGTAGGGGCGGCGGTTTTCGCCTTCACCTACCTCATGTGGCTGTTGTAAGGGGGTGGCAGAATGAAAAAGAAACTGTTTATAACAGGGCTGATCTTTTTGATCTGTCTGACCATGCTTCCTCTTTCCGCCTATGCCGCAGCTGATCAATCCGCTCTTCTATCGGACGGTGCAGATCTGCTCACCGAATCAGAGGAGCAGGAACTTCTTGCAGAATTGAATCGGATCCGCGAAGCGTATCAAGTGGACGTGATCGTGGTGACGATGGATAGCCTTGGAACCTACTCTCCTGATTCCTATGTGGAGTATCTGTACGATTCCCAGGGATACGGCTACGGAGCAAATCAGGACGGTGTACTGCTGCTGGTGGCAATGGAGGAACGGGATTACCGTATCCTTGCCAACGGTTTCGGCTCAGATGCCATTTCCTACAGTGAACTGGACGAGCTTTGCGATGCAGTTGCGCAGCATTTGAGTGATGAAAACTATGCAGAGGCGTTTCAGGTGTTTGCAGAGGAATGCGAGTATCAGATCAATGGCGAGATCAACGGATTTCCCTTTGATTTCACTACCAATTTGCTGATTGCGCTGGGTGTGGGACTGGTGGTGGCACTGATCGTTACCGCTATCATGCTCTCTCAGCTGAAAAGTGTGAAGCCCAAACGCGGTGCTACTGTCTATACCAAAGCAGAAGGAATGCAAATGACCCGTTCCAGCGACCGATTCTTATACAGAACGGTTAGTCGGATACGTCGGGAAACCAACTCCTCGAGCTCCGGCGGCAGATCTTACGGCGGAGGCGGCTCCTCCCGCAAGGTTGGCGGCGGAAAATTTTAATATGGATCAAACTCCCCTCCTGATGCGGAAACGCTTCGGGAGGAGAGTTTTTTGTTGAAGCCTGTTATACAGGATAAACAGAAAAAGTCGACTTTGTTTGACAATATTTTAGATTATTTACAGTTTCCTATTGACAAATGAAAGGGGGAAGAGTATAATGACGATATGACAATTTTCAGGGAGAAAAATCATGGAAACCGTTTTGAAATCGATGAAATGTCCTAATTGCGGAGCTGCTGTGCAAATCGATCAGAAAGAGTGCGAATATTGCATGTCGCCTGTGATGATCACCACATTTAACAGCATTGTCGCTATGCCGATGCCTCAGGTCAATAAATATGCGCGTGCATATAGCAAAGAGCTGGCGGACAATCCCGATAGTATGGAATTGAACAATTCCATTGCAATGTGTTATTTGAAACTGAAATTGTACGACAAGGCGCTTCCTGCGTTTGAAAAGGCGATGGAGGACAATTTTGACAATGCAGAAACCTTCTTCTATGCAGCGGTATGTCTGTTGCAGGGAAAAAAGGCATTCTTGCATCTGCGTCCTACGATTGATAAGATTCTGGAATATATCAATGCAGCAATTATGATTGATCCTAAGGGAATCTACTATTATTTCCTTGCCTATATCAAGCAAGATTATTTTTTCAGAAAGTATTTGAATACCTCGCCCAATTACCGTGAAGTATTGGCTACTGCTAAACAGGCCGGATATTCGGAAAATGATGTGAAGCAACTGTACGCTGTGCTAGGCGTACCCCGTCCTGCGGGACTTTAATGACTGAAATTTTTAAAATTTATATAAACTTTGGAGGAAAAACAAAATGGCTGGAGTTACATCCGCAGCGGCACAGAATATTGGATTGGAAATTGCCGCAAAGAAAAGAGGAAAAACCCCTGAACAGAAGGAAGTTATCGATTTCTTCTATGACAACAATCAAGGTTGTGGCTGCTTGAATAAAGGCGGCTCCAAGCTTACCATGTCTTCTTATTTGAGCTTGGTACAGAACAAGTGCACTGCACTGAATCTGCGTGAAAAGGCACTGCAGAAGATCGGTCTGGACGAATCTGAGATTTCGGAGATCCCTCCCGTTGTTCTCTATTCTTTCCGTTTTGATGACGATTGCATGATTAAGGTTGACGCACAGTTTGCTGTTTCCAGTCAGTACAGTGCTACCTATATCTTCTTCAGCGCTACCCAGATGTACATTTACAGATACATCTTCGATACTACCAGCGATAACACTTGGGAATTTACCAAAGATTTCTTCTATACCGATGTTACCAGCTTTGGTACCACTCACAAGGTAAAGGAAAAGATCGACGTTTCTTTCCAGAAGGGTTGCTTCGGTGGCGGCGAGAATGTTTCCAAGTACCATTACGTTGTGGATGAAATGGAAATCGTTGTTCCCGGTACTTCTTACTCCTTCTCCGTAAGAAACTCTGAAACAGTTGAGCAGAGCATTCAGGCTGCGAAGGCTATGATCAGAGAAAAGAAGTATACTAAATAATAACAGTATTTGATCGGCAAAGCAGCGTCTGTTGCTTTGCCGATTCCTGTCAAGGAGTCGTTATGAACGAGTTCGATTTTGAAGTGGGCGGTGCACCGGTAGTGTTTACTACCGCCAAACCGGCTCCCTATAATCCATTGAACAGACCGCCGATCAGCTATAAAAAGCCCATCATTGCCCTGCTCATTTATCTGTCGGTTTTGGCGGCAATTATTTTGGTGACGATACTGGCGATAGGGAAGTATACAGTCCTTGGCTGTGTGATCTGGTCAGTTTTGTATTTTGCGTTGATTGCCAAGCGCGCGACCATTTGGTGTATTCACCTTTACCAAAATAAAGCATCAGATAAAACCAGATTGCGCTGTGTGTTTGAGCCCAGCTGCTCGGAATACATGATTCTTGCCATTCAAAAATATGGTTGGCTGAGAGGTGTGATCAAGGGTATCAAACGTCTTTTGCGCTGTCATCCGCCCAATGGAGGGGTAGATTATCCCTAATATAGAAAAAACTCACGGTTTTACCGTGAGTTTTTTCTTATTTGTGATAGTGGGAATCCTTGACCCATGCGGTGTAGGCGTCTTCGGTAACGCCATTGTTAGCGATGATGGAAGCGTAGAGCTTTCCGCTGTTTTTGATGGTACGTGTTTGGGTTTCGTAATCCACGTGCACTACGCCAAATCGGGAGCTTTCGCCTTCCTTCCACTCAAAATTGTCGATGAAGCTCCAATGATAGTAGCGCGTGATGGGATTCTCGCTCTCGGAGATGAGCTTCAGCTGGTCGTAAATAAAGCGGGGACGGAAGCTGTCGGTGTTGTCGCAGGTTCCGTTTTCGGTGACGTATACGGGAGCGTGGTAGGTGTCGTTGAGACTATTGGCCAGCTGAATCAGTCCCTCGGGATAGATTTCCCAGCCTAAATCATTGTGGGGGGCATCTTCCCGTACGCCGTCCGCCATTTTGCTCACCGTACTGCGGGAGTAGTAGTTGATGCCGATGAAGTCGTAGTAGCGCCCCTTTTTCACACCTTTGCGATGCAGGACGGGAAATGCGCACTTACCGGTCATCATTGCCTTGGTGATAGCACCTTGGAAGAGGTAGTCATTGAGTCCTGCAAAGAAACGGTGGAGCGGATTCTTGGGATTTTCCGGCTCAAATACACGCAGATGATTGGCGAAGCTCACCATGGTGTCGGTGTAGCCCATTTGACGGCGGGTTTTATGAATATACTCGTATGCACGAATATGGGCGGCGGTCATGTTAGAGAATGCCTTCACTAATGCGCCCATGGACTTTTTCTCAGGCGGCCATTCGCCCCAGAACAGGCTGTTGGTGGCATAGACATTGGGTTCGTTGATGGTGATATACTCGCTCACCAGATCGCCGAAGGATGCCACCACCTTCTTTACCAAGGTCATGAAGATGTCGGGGGAATCGGGATGGCAGAAGGCGCCCATATCCTCAAACCACAGGGGATTGGTAAAATGATGAATGGTCAGCAGGGGGAGAATGCCCTTTGCCTTCATGTACTGGATCTCATCGCGGTAATGGGCGATGACGTTCTCGTCATACTGACCTTGGACAGGCTCGATTCTGCTCCATTCGATGCCGAATCGATAGATCTGCAGACCCATCTCAGCCATGAGATCGATGTCTTCACGATAGCGATTGTAGTGATCTGCCGCACGCAGGGGAGAGGTGCCGTCCTTGACCTTGCCTTCTGCGGCAAAGCGTGCCCAGTTATTGCCGGCATCGCCGCCCTCGATTTGAGTGGCGGCGGTTGCAGAGCCGAGAAGGAGTCCTTCTTTCAGCTTAAACTTCATGAGAGTGCTCCTTTTCCTCCTGCCGTTTTTCCAGATCGGCAATGATCTCGGCATACATCTTCTCGTCGATCTTAAACTTCTTGTAGTAGATGAAGAAGCCAGCAACGATGCAGAGCAGAGGCAGGATCATCATAGCGATCTTCATGATCCAGATGGGGGAGCCAACTACGCCGTTGATCAGACCGTCGATCTGGGCGCGGATTGCCTCGATCTTGGCAGGATCGGTGACGCCTTCCAGAGAGTTTTCCAGTTCGGCAATCTTGTTGGAAACGGGATTGATGCCCGAGATGATCAGGGTAGCGGTAACTACGGCAGTACCTACTGCACCGCCCAGCTTGTTGATGAAGGGCTGTACCGCAAAGCTTACCGATTCATTGCGCTTGCCCAGCTTCCATTCGCCGTATTCTACCGCATCGGCAAGGAAGAGGAGCATGAGAAGCTGGATAAATGCCTGAGCGAAGAAGAGGGCAAGTCCTGCTACCACGATCAGTCCAAGCTTTTCAAAGGAGAGGAAGAAAATGATGTACGCAATGACAACGGTCACCATAGATGCGGTGTAGAGCTGTTTGCGGGTGAATTTTTTACTGAACAGGGGGAAGAGGGAAAGGGCTGTCAGCTGTGCCACACCCAAAACGGCGGCAAAGACCATGTAAGTGCCTTCGTTTTTGTAGGCATATTTGAAGTAGTATACGCCGAAGGAGGTAGTGGTGCAGTAGCCGATCATGAACAGCGCCATGGCAACGGCAGTGACCATCAGCTGATCGTTCTTCAGGAGTGCTTTTACCATGCCGCCCAAAGAGGTGCGCTCGCCGGGAGCGGTCTGTTTGCGTTCTTCCTTTACGCCCAATACGGTGAAGGCTTGGAAGAACCACATCAGCAGGACAATGATGACGGTAAAGAGGAAGTAGGCAGATTTGGGTGCCATGCCAAAGAGGTCGGGCACCATAGTGTAGAGCACGACTACGGCGAACATGCCGACGTTAGCGCAGATTCTGGCGATGGCGCCGATGCCCTCTCTCACCTTTTGCTCCTTGGAAATGGCGGGCATCAGCGACCAATAGGAGATGTCATTGGTGGTGAATGCCATGCCCCACAGAAGGTATGCAATGGCGAAGAAGATGATGTATGCGGTGCCGGTGAGTCCTAAATCGGCAAAGAGGAGGATGGTAAGTATACCCGATGTGAGGGCACCGAACACGATCCAAGGCTTGAATTTGCCAAAGCGGGAGGAGGTGTTGTCCACGATGGTACCCATGATGGGGTCATTGAGTGCGTCGAAAATGCGGAAGAATACCATCAGCGCGCCGATGATAGCAAGCTGATAGTCAGCCAGTCCAACCACTTCGGTGAGATAGGTGATCAGATACATACTGATCAGCGTATAGACGGCATCTCTGCCGATGGTGCCGATGCCGAAACAGTATTTGTTTCGCTTCATTTGCTTATTCATAGAATGAATCAATTCCTTTCTGTATAGGAGGGGTCTTCGGTAACCGTGTACATGGTGCTGCCACAGTCGCCGGTTACGCGGATGGTGGGATTATATCCCGTACCGCTGTACTGCATGGCAAGAGGAATTCCGCTCTGCAGGGCTTCGCCCGAGCAGGTGTAGGATTCCTCTCCGTCAATCAGGGCAAAGTGGCGGTCCACAAAGCGCATGAGGGCTCCATCCGAGCGGATGGCAACAGGGGAGATGTGCTTGATCAGTGAGCCGAACCGACCGATCCGCAGCTTGGAGCGAACGGTTTTCATGGTGTAGCCCTTGCCGCTTTGGGCAGAGAGAATGCGAAGCACATCTCTGCCGGGACTGGTGTGATAGGTGAGATTGTAGATGGCGGCAATGATCTCTCCCTCTCCCGTGATCTGCCAGGATTCCCGCTCTCCTTCTTTGGGGAAGTATCGGGCGAATCTGCCGTATTGCAGAGTGGAGCGGTGGGATTTGTAGAAGGCGATCTGATCCTTGATCTGCCGACACTCCTCTGGGGTGAGTCCCCCGAAGTCCACCTCATACCCCAGCACACCGAATGCCGCTACTTGGAAACGGGTGGACAAGGGGGCGGAGCGCAGAGTCTGCTGATTGGGGGTCATGGACACGTGGTTGGATACGGTGGAGGGCGGATAGAAGGTGAATACGCCTCGCTGAATGTCGAGTCGCTCCAGTGCATCGGTGTCGTCGGAGGTCCAGATCTGGGGGGAGTAGCAGAGCATACCCAGATCGAAGCGGTTGCCGCCCGAGGAACAGCTTTCCAGCAGAAGGTGGGGATGCTTTTCTACAAAGATGCGGCGGAGGATCTCGTAAAGTCCCAGGATGTAGCGGTGGAAAAACTCGCCTTGATTGCGAAGGGAGGTGGAGTACATATCGCTGATATGGCGATTATAATCCCATTTCACATATTCGATCCGGGCAGAGGAGAGCACCTTGTCTACCGCATCCACGATGTAATCCCGTACTTCGGGACGGGTGAGGTCCAGTACGAATTGATTGCGTCCGTATCCGGGGACTCTGCCGGGAACTTGGATCGCCCAATCGGGATGGGCGCGGTAGAGATCGCTGTCCTCGTTGACGCATTCGGGCTCGAACCACAGTCCGAACTGCATATTCATCTTGTGAATGGCTTTGGAGAGGGAGCGAATGCCACCGGGGAGCTTTTTGCGGTTGACTGCCCAGTCGCCCAAACCGGCGTGGTCGTTGTTGCGGGGACTTTTCTTGCTACCGAACCATCCGTCATCGAGTACAAACATCTCGACGCCCAGCGTTTTTGCTTTCCGCGCAAGCGCCAGGATCTTGCGACGGTTAAAATGGAAGAAGGTGGCTTCCCAATTGTTGAGGACAATGGGACGGGGGGAGTTTTGGAAGCCTTCTCGAATGATGTGGGCGTTGACGAAATCGTGCATATGAGCAGACAGGTTGTTGATACCGCTATTCGAGTAAGACAGTACCGCCTGCGGGGTAACAAAACGCTCGCCCGTTTTCAGCTTCCACAAGAAGCAATGAGGATTGATGCCGCTCATTACACGAAGGGTATCGTGATTGCCCATTTCCACGGCAGAGTAATGGTTGCCGCTGTAAATGAGATTGAAGCCGATTGCCTCGCCGTGATGCTCGTCGGTGCCTTTGGCTTTCAGCAGGAAGGCGGGATTGTGACGGTTGGAGGAGCCGCCTGTGGTGGAATCGTTTACCAAAATACCATAGGAGATGGGACGCTCGTGGATGTGCGCTTCTTTTGCCCAACCACCGTCCAAGGTAAGAAGGGTGTAATCGGCGCGGGGCAGATCTACCATGAAGCTCATGAATTTGCGGAGGAAGATATCTCCGTCGCTTTGATTGATCAATTCGGCAGTACGGCAGATCACGTTACACTCGGCAAATACGGTGTAATGGAGAATCAATCCGAGAGAGGGGTACTTCTTGTCCCCCAAAGTGATGCTGAGGGTCTCTCCATTGCCGATGGCAAAGGGTAATCCGCAATCGGAGGTAAAGGGGATAGGGGCGATGGTATGGCTTTGGTAAACGAAATCGGTGACGAAGCTGCCGTCGGGGAGGATCAGTTCTATGGGGGAGTGGCGGAAATCGCCCTTGCCGATGCCCGAATACTCTTGGGGGAGGGTGTCCAAGGAATAGCCGGGTGTTTCGTTGTCATAGTCCACGGTGGAGCCTAAAATGATGTTGTTTTTCAGACGCAGAGCATCGGCATCGGCTTGCGGAAGCTTTTGTCCGTAGTAGATGTGCTCCAAATGCCCCTTGGAGGTGATTTCAAAAATATAGGAGGTGGAATTGGTGTCCAGTTGGAAGGTGTTCTTCTCTACCGTGATCATTTTTGTGCCTCTTTCGGAGCAAGCAAACGGAATTCAAAAGGTTGCATGGTGGTTGGATCGTTGTCAGTGTAGTTGGAGATTACGACCTCGGTCCAGTTGTCTGCAAAGTGGGGGAGTTTGACCGCTTTTCCACTCATATTGCAGACAGAGAGGAGCTTTTGTCCCTTCCATTCACGCAGGAAGGCATAGATGGACTTTCCTTCCCAAACTACACGGAATCTGCCTTCAGCCAACACTTCGTTGGATTTGCGCAGAGCGATCATCTTTTTCCAGAAGGCGAGAACGCCGTCCGAATCCAACAGTTCGTTTTGAACGTTGACCTCGGGATAGTTGGCATTGACCTTCAGCCAAGGTTTGGCGCGGGTAAAGCCCGCATGAGGGGCTTTGGACCACTGCATGGGGGTGCGCGCGTTGTCGCGGGAGGTGCGGCGGATCATTTTCCAGCGGATGGATTCGGGGATGTGCAGATTCTTGGCCATCGCGTAGACGTTGTGGCTTTCGATGTCCATCACTTCATCCAAATCATTGAAGTCGCCGTTGGTCATGCCGATTTCCTG
>JAZRIH010000106.1:0-4552 GCA_045645175.1 Eubacteriales bacterium
GGCACCTTCCAGTCCACAACAAAGTGTTGTGGACTTGTTTTTTTGCGGTGGATTACCTTTCCAAAATATCAAAACCGGCATCCGTAGGGATGCCGGTTTTTGCTGATCTCCTATTCAAATATCTGCACCGTGCTGTACTTATCCAATTGTAATTTCAACCTTTTTACCGCTGAATGCTACGCCGTATTGATAGATCGATTCAACGCCCATACTATTATACACACACATCCCCACTGAAAAGTGGGGATGTGCTGTTTTATGACTCGCCTGTGCGGTATTTCTCCGCTTGGAGGCGGAACATTTCGGCATACTTGCCGCCTTGCTTCATGAGGGTGTCGTGACTGCCCTCTTCAATGAGTCTACCCTCCTCGAACATGAGGATGCGGTCTGCCATACGAGTAGTGGACAGACGGTGAGAGATGAAGATCATGGTCTTGTCCTTGGCGTAGGACAAAAGGGTGTGGTTGAGCTCATACTCTGCCTCGGGGTCGAGGGCGGACGAGGGCTCATCCATGATCATCAGATCGTACGGGTGGGCGAAGATGCGGGCGATGGCGACCTTTTGCGCCTCGCCGCCCGACAGATTTTCTCCCGACTCGTCAAATTCACGGGTGAGCTGGGTGTCAATTCCCTGCTCCATCTTGGCAAGGCGATCCGAGAAGGTGCTTTGCGTCAGCGCGCTTGTGATGATCTCGCTATCCTCGGGAGTGGTCTCACCGCCCATAACATTCTCACCCAGCGTAGCGGCAAAGATCTGATAATCCTGGAACACCGCACCGATATGGGAGCGGAGCGAGGGAATATCGTATTCGGAAAGGGGATGCCCGTTATAGAGGATCTCGCCCTCAGTAGGATCATAGAGCCGCATGAGCAGCTTGGTCAGCGTGGTCTTGCCCGCGCCGTTATAGCCTACGATGGCGATCTTCTCGCCCCGCCGGATAGTGAGATTCAGGTCGGAGAGCGAATATTTTTCCTTGGTGTCCTGGGAGTTTTGGTAGGCAAAGCTGAGATTCTTCATCTCCAGCACCTCCATCGCCTCGGCTTTCCGATTGCCGCTGACGATCTTGGGCTGATACTCCATAAAGTGAACGTATTTGCCGATGTAGCGTGCGTTTTCGGGGAAACGGAGGAAGGTGCGCAGGGTGTCGAAGATGCCCCAGCGCAGCTCCCACATGATAGAGAGTGCCGCCACATAGCCGCCCAGCTGTACATTGCCCTTGTACAGTCCCACCAGCAGGATGAGCGCAGGCGCAAACTGGGCGATGTAGGTCACCACACTGCCCAGCATATCCAGCCAGAATGTCTTTTGGCCCACCGCCACTTCCTCTTTCACGATGCCGTCCACACTCTCGGTGTAGATCTTCTGTAAATTCTCGTCGGCTCTGCTGATCCGCAGCTCCTTGGAATAGTCGGAGAGGTGATAGATGCGATTGATGTAGGAGTTTTTCCGATGGAAGGGCTTGACTCGCTCGTTTTTCTTGAACATCATGCGGTTTGCCACATTCATCAGCAGGACGCTGACTACGCAGGAGGATGCCATGAGGATCGCCACCAGAGGATCCACATCCGCAAGGAGAGCAATGAGTGCCGATAGGGTGATGGCTTGACGGAAAAGAGTTCCCACATCGTTCATCACCTGCGTTGCCCGATTCTTGGACTCGTCCATGGCAAAGACATAGTCGTTGTAGAATTTGGGATCGTCATAGCAGGCGAGATCCATGGCGAGGGCTTGCCGGAACAGCTCGCTGTGCATCTTGTGCTGGAGCTTTTTATCGATAATGGTCTGGTAATACTGGAAATACCATGCCGATGTACCGTTTTGGATCAGTTGCCAGACCACCATCGCCAAGAGGAAGATCGCCACCTTGGTAAAGGAGGGGATGGGCAGATCGAATTCGTTGAAGACCGCATAGGTGAGGTAGCTGTAAGCGGCATTGCCCACGCCCCACACCACGCTCATCAGCAGGGTGAACAGGATATACTCGGGGGTCATCTGCCAGATCTTGCGGAGCATCAGCAGATTATAGCGAAGCACCACGCTGAGCTTTTCCCGTTCCTTCTTTTCTTTCTTCTCTTTTGCTTGGGAAGGCTTACGCTTCATGGGCAGATCCCTCCTTTACGTAGTTTTCTGCCTGCTTACGGAAGAGTTGGGCATATCTGCCGTTCTTCTCCATCAGCGCACCGTGAGAGCCTTCCTCCACGATCTTGCCGTCCTCCATGAGATAGACGCGATCGGCAAGGACTGCCGAGGCAAGTCGGTGGGAGATGAAAATGAGGGTACGCCCCTCGCAGGCTTCCAGCATATTTTGGAACATCTGATATTCGGCAATGGGGTCCAGCGCCGAGGAGGGCTCGTCCAAAATCACGAAGGGCGAATCGCAGGCGAAGATCCGTGCCAGCGACACCTTTTGTCCCTCGCCCCCCGACAACACCACGCCCTCGTCGTCAAATTCACGGGTGAGGGTGGTGTGGATGCCGTTTTTCAGGGTAGAGACCTTCTCCCAGCCGCCGCTCTTTTTCAGCGCCTCGGTGACCCGCTCCTCATCCCCCTCTTTCAGAGGACGCAGGAGAATATTCTCGGCAACCGAGAGGGAGAAGAGCTTGAAGTCTTGGAACACCACCGCAAACTGCTCCCGCAGGGAGCGTTGGTCGTAATCGGCAAGGGGGATGGCGTTCAGCATGACCGCGCCCTCGGTGGGCTCGTAGAGATGTAAGAGGAGCTTCACCAGCGTGGACTTGCCCGAGCCGTTGTGTCCCACCAGCGCGATCTTCTCGCCCTGCCCGATGCGCAGACTGATGTTTTGCAGAGCGTCCTTGTCTGCCCCCGCATAGCGGAAGGTGACATTCTCCACCGCGATCACGCCGCTCTCGGCAGACCTGCCTCCTTCGTTGGCAGAGATCTTGGGCTGATAGTCCAAAAAGTAGCGGTAATCCTCGATGTAAAGGGCATGGGTGCGAAATTCCTCCAAGGTGGTCACCAGCGAGGAAAGCATCCATGCCACCTGTCCTACGGTGTTGAAGACCACAAGAAAATCGCCTGCCAGCATGGTGTGGGTGATCAACGTAGCGTATGCCGAGTAGATGCCTGCCAAAAAGACCACGATCTCAGGGCCCGTATTGCCCACCAGTTGCAGGAGGGTCATTTTCCACCCGTACTTCTTTTGCAGGGCGATGTAGTCCTTGAGAGTCTCTGCATAATAGGCGATCATCAGCCGCGGCATTCTCGTCAGTCGCATTTCTTTGGCATATTCGCCCAGATAAAAGGTGCGCTGGACATACGCTTGACGGCGGTCGATGGGACGCCGCTCATCGTCCCGATTCTTCTGCATTCGATTGCGGTACTTGCGGACAAAGCCGATCAGCAGAGGGATGAGTGCCACCAGTGCCAGCAAGGGATCGATGGCAAGGAGCAGGAGCGAATTGGAGAAGAGTGCGGTGATCCGCCAAATCAGCGAGTCCACCGAGTAGACCACGTCCATGCAACGGGTGTAGGAATTGTCCATGGCGCGGACATATTTGTCATAAAACTTGGGGTTTTCGTAGCATTCCAGCTCAACCTTAGATGCCTTTTCAAAGAGCGATTGCTCGATGGCGGCAACGATCCTCTGCTGATAGCGGGGATAGACGATCTTCCGCAGGATGTTGATATAGACATCAAAGAGCAGTTGACAGACCATGAGAATGAGAATCAGCGCAATGAGCTGTTCCATGGGTCTGCCCAATTGGAAGTCGTTGACCACCTTGCGCATCATCCAAGTGTAGATGAGGAAGTCTAAAATCGCGCCTCCCACCGACCAGAAGAAGTAGGTGGGCAGATAGGAGGGGGCAACCTTCTGAATGATTTTCAGAACATAGAGATTGTTGGAGAATATCCTTCCCCCTTTGAGGGTATTCTCTTTTTTGGGTTTCTTTTGCTTGCTAAACTTACGCATAAAGCCTCCTTTCACAATAGGAGTCGGGTGGGTGGATCAAATGTCGAGTGATGAGGATAGATGTGCGTGCGTTTTTTGATGGTTCCCTTCTTTGCACTGAATTTATCGAAAAGCCGCCGCCCGTCCTGCATCGTGGCGACAAAGGTGAGTGAATCTCGCCGCCCGACGGGACAGATGCTTTTGATCTGCTGCACAGAGTGCCTATATTATAGCAAAAGTTTGGAAAAAATGCAAGATTTTTTCACATCTTACAAATCAAGCATTGGTTGAGCGGAGTTAATTTGAACTGCCCCATTTGTACTGTACGTACAAATGGGGCAGTTCAATCTGTATGGTTTCTTTCATCTGCTTTCAAGGGCTTGTTTTCTGTATTCTGCAGGCGTTACGCCCGTAGTGGCAGTGAAGACACGATTGAAATTACGAATACTCTGAAAACCGCTTTCCATAGCAATTCGGGCAATGCTATCTGTGGTATTCAACAGGCGATGTTTGGCATGATCGACACGGTACAGATTGATATATCGGCGAATATTGATTTTAATCGCTGTACTGAATATCCTTGACAGATAATGCTTCTCATAGCCAAGCTCCTGTGCCAATTGTTCCAGAGTTATCTCGTC
>JAZRIH010000107.1:0-20084 GCA_045645175.1 Eubacteriales bacterium
CCTGCGCCTCTGCCGTAGAAGGGGAGATTATCGAAATCGATATGAGGACGGTAGATCTTCTCCAGCTTCGCCCACTCTGCGTTGCGCTCCTCGGGAGTGAGATCGGGATTGGAGTAAATGATTTCCTGGAAGTGGTCAACCATAGTGCCGTAGGGCAGGAAGATCAGGGCATCTTCCGCATGGGACTGCGCATATTTAGCGGTATCTTCTTTGAAGAAGAGGTGATGCCAGGGAGAGGTGAGGAATTCCATGGACATAGAGTGAGTCTCACAGCCTTCCATGGAGGGCTGACGGTTGAAGCTCCAAGGAATATTGCGGTAAGACACAAACGCCGCAAATGCGTGACCTGCCTCGTGGGTCAGTACGTCAACGTCACCTGCAGTTCCGTTGAAGTTAGAGAAAATGAAGGGACATTCGTAGTCGGAAAGCTCGGTGCAGTAACCGCCGGGAGCTTTGCCGTCCTTTGCCAGCACATCGAACAGATCCATCTCGAACATGAGATCGATGAAATCGGCAGTTTCGGGGGACATTTCGCTGTACATCTTCTTGCCTGCCGCCAACAGCTCCTCGGGAGTTCCCTTAGGAGTGGGGTTGCCGTCGGGGAAGAAGAAATTATCGTCGTAAAGCTTGATAGCATCCACGCCGATGCGCTGCATCTGACGCGCCTTGATCTTGTTCACCGCAGGCACAACATCACCTACGATCTGACGGCGGAAGGTTGCCACCTCAGGCAGACCGTAGCAATTGCGCTGACGGCGGATATAGCCCAGAGGAACGAAGTTCTCATAGCCCAGTTTCTTCGCCTGTTCGGTACGGTTCTTTACCAGTTTATCGAAGATCTCATCAAACTTCTCACGATTTGCATCAAAGAAGCCACCCTCTGCTTCAATCGCCGCCTTACGGACCGCTCTGTCAGGGGACTGCTTATAGGTGCCCAGCTGTGCAACGGTCAGCTCCTTGCCGTCAAAGGGAATCTTTGCAGATGCGTAGAGCTTCTGATACTGAGAGGTCAGCATATTCTCTTCCTGCATCAGCGGAATGATCTCGGGAGAGAAAGACTTGATGTCCATTTCAGTGTTGATGAAGAACACCTCGCCCAGTTCCTTTTCCAGCTCGGGACGGAACTTGGATCCTACCATCGCCAAGGACAGGAGCTGAGATTTTTCTGCGATCAAAGGACTTACCTGATCGTAAAACGCCTTTTCTTCTGCATAAAACTCATCGCGGGTATCCACCGAGTTACGGATGGATGCCACTACCGCCATGGTAGAGAACGCGGAGTTGACCTTCTCCACGTCACGGAGAACCGCCAGCTGTGCCTGCGCAGATTCTGCGGCATTGAATCGGTCTGCGGCATCGGTCAGATCTGCCAGCAGCTTGTCCACATCGGGGCGGACATACTGAATTTCAGAAAATTTCATAATTTCGATCCTTTCTCGGGGAAACTTTTTGAAAAAAGTTTTCCCAAACCCTTTCTAAACCTTTCTATACACGGTTCGGGTTGGGGCTTATTTTCTCATAGTATTATTCTACCACACAACCGCACATTTCGCAAGAGATGGTAGAAAAATCCATGAAAATATTTTCAAAATCGATTGACAAATTACCTTTCCTCATGTAAAATGAGGGTGCTTATCTTGATGAATCATGCCGAAAGGATCATCCCTATGGAGTCTGCCCCTACCCCACCTGTACTGAATATAGATCCCCCGCAAACGCAAACCCGCAACTGGGCTCCCGAGCCTGAAAAGATCGTTCCCGGGCTTAATTTTACCGTGGATACCGATAAAATGCTTTCCCTTGCCATTCAAATCGCCTCGGGAATGCTGGAATCGGGCGCGGACATCCACCGCGTGGAGGATACCCTCGACCGCATTTGCCGTGCTTACGGTGCCAAAGAGGTACAAGCATTTTCCATCCCCTCTCTAGTTGCCGCTACCGTTACCATGTCTGACGGTTACCACAAAACCGAGCTGTATCGAGTCGTGTCCATTGCTAACCGCTACGATCAGCTGGAAAGACTCAATGCACTTTCCCGCAGAATCTGCGCTCGCCCCATTCCTTTGGCTGAGCTGGAAGAAGCCGTGAAAGTTGCTAAAATCCCTGAACGACGCCCTCGATGGCTGTTGCTCCTTTGCGGAATCGTTGCCGCGGCCGCTTTTACCCTCTTCTTTGGCGGTGATTGGCGGGACGCTTTGGCGGTACTTCCTGTAGGTGCCGTGCTCACTGCCATGGATATTTGGAAAGCACCTCGGCTCAACGCCCTTGCCCATACCGTACTGTCCTCGGTTGTTGCAGGATTGCTCTGCCTATTGACCGCCCAAATCGGACTTGCCTGCCACATGGACAAGGTCATGATCGGCGGAATCATGCTGATGATCCCCGGACTTGCCTTTGGCGCATCTATTCGTGAACTGCTGTGCGGCGACATCATCGCCGGCACGTTGCGTATGATCCAGGCTCTGCTCACCGCAGTATGTATTGCCGCCGGATTTGCTACGGCTCTGCTGATTGGGGGGTGGCTTCTGTGACATTGGCTGAAATTCTCTCTTTAACCTACATCACCATCTCCATCACCGTTGGTACGCTGATTTACGCAATTCTGATGCGTCTGCAATGGCGTCACCTCCCTGCTGTTGGCATCGGCGGAGCACTGACCTACATCATTTTCGCTCTGCTTTGGCAACAGGCCGGATGGAATTTGTTCTTCTCCAACATGGTAGCGGCAATGGCGGCTACCGTCTATGCCGAGATCATGGCGCGGGTATTGAAAGCCCCTGTGGCAATCTACTCCAACCCCTCCATCATTCCCCTTGTTCCCGGCGGTGGATTGTATTACACCATGGCGGCATTGATGGAAGGCGATCGTCTGGAATTCCTCTCCCGCGGTACTGATACCCTCATGACCGCGCTGGGCATTGCCGTAGGCATTATCGCCGTGTCGGTAATTGACGTATTCCTCCCCCGTCCCGGCTTCAAGCACAAACGCTCTTAAAGCAGAAACCCTCCGCAGATTTGCGGAGGGTCTTTTCTATCCTAAAAATCATCATGCCCCGCAATGATTTTGCGGGGCTTTTTCGAAAGTTTTTGGAGATTCTTAAGAACCTTTTTTCAAAAAGGTTCTTAAGCCGTCGGAAACACAAAAATTATTCCAAGCTCAGAATATACTGCATGGCGATTCTGCCGGACATTCCCGAATGACGGACGCTAAAGGCTTTGGCTCCATCCAAAAGGGCTTTTTCTTCCATATCGATGCCGTGGAGGCGGGCAAGATGGAGTACCATTTCCAAATACTCCGTCTGCATAGGCTTACCGAAGCGTACCTGCAATCCGAAGCGGTCGGAAAGGGAGATCTTTTCCTGAATCGACTCGTCCCGATGGATATCGCCGCCCCCTTCTCGCTCGTGGAAGGTTTCTTTAATGAGATGACGGCGATTGGAAGTGGCAATAATCAACATATTGGAGGGACGCTCGCAGAGACCACCCTCGATGGCAGCTTTCAGATACTTGTACTCCACCTCGAAATCCTCGAAGGAGAGATCGTCCATGTAAATGGCAAAGGAATAATTGCGGCGGCGAATGATGTCAATGATCGCACCCAAATGCACGAACTGGTACTTCTGCACCTGAATCATTCTTAGTCCGTCCTTGTAATGGCGATTGAGCAGTGCCTTTACGCAGGTGGATTTACCTGTTCCTGCATCACCGTAGAGAAGCATATTGTTTGCCCCACGTCCTTCCAGAAACGCCTTTGTATTGGAAATCACCTGCTCCTTTTGAAGCTCGTATCCCCACAAATCGTGGAAGGTCACCTGTCTGAAGTGAGAAACGGGCAGAATCTCCCCTTCCTCTGACAGATAAAAGGCACGGTGCAAACCAAAGGCACCTACACCGTATTGGGCATAGTAGGACAGCAAAGTAGCGAAGAAGCCATCCTCCCCCGCTTTGCGCAGGTCTTCGGCAAGAGAAGACGCAATTCTGCCCACCCGCTCATCAGAGGATTCGGAGGTGCGCATGGGACGAAACTCCACATCATAGGGAGGAGTCAGATCGAAAAAGAGCTTGGCCAGAGTTTTGATATCCTCCTTGGCAAAAGCGGCAAGACTGCCTGCATCAGGGTTTTCCTCCACCTCTCTGCGCTCGCAGGCGAGAGAAAAAGGATTTTCGTCCATGAGGAGCAGCCATGCGATCACCGATTGGCGAATCGGTCCTGCCATCTGGTATCGCTGGCCAAGTGCCAGCAGATCACCGAACTGTGCGGGATCCTGCAAATATGTATATTCGGGATTTTTTCCGTAGAGAATCATAAATATCTCCTTATCTAAACGGTTAGCAATTGATTACCCCATTATAGCACACCCTTTTTCAATTTGCAAACCCCTGTTTGGATTTTTTATTAATTTTAACAAATCGGTAAATTTTTATTAAATCTACCGATTCCCCTCTTGTCAAAAGGAAGATAATGTGGTATAATAATCAGAAGATTTGTGAGAAACCCTCACACACAAACGAGTCAACAAGGAGAGTGCGCCGTATGAAGCTATATGAATCGGGCGAAGATTATTTGGAAGTCATTCTGCGTCTGTCCCGTACCCGATCCACCGTACGCAGTGTAGATGTTGCCGCCGAGTTGGGTTATTCCAAGCCAAGCGTCAGCGTTGCCATGAAGCATCTGCGAGAAGGCGGTTTGGTGATCATGGAAGCCGACGGTAATTTGCTCCTCACCCCCGAAGGCAAAGTGATTGCAGAGCAAGTATGGGAGCGCCACCGTGTGGTCACCGCTCTGCTCACCCATCTGGGCGTTTCTCCCGAAGTTGCCCACGCCGATGCCTGCAAGATTGAACACGATCTTTCCGAGGAAACCTTCGCACGCATCAAGGAATGGGTCGCATCTATGGAGAATCATTAAATCACTCGAAATCTTTTTCAAATATCCTATTACAGAAGGTACTCATATGCTGGAATTTCAAAATGTATCCTATACCGCAGGAGATGCCGACATCCTGCGAAATGTAAGTTTTACGGTCAATGACCGTTTCGTTGCGGTTACCGGTCCCAACGGTAGCGGCAAATCCACCATTGCCAAGCTGATTGCCGGCATTTACACCCCCACTTCGGGCAAGATCCTGCTGGACGGCGTAGATATTACCGAGAAGTCCATCACCGATCGTGCCAAAATGGGCATTTCCTTTGCATTCCAACAGCCCGTCCGCTTCAAGGGACTGACCGTCAAGGATTTGATCTCTCTGGCAGCAGGCAAGGTAGACGGCAAGAAGATCTCCGCCGCAGCCGCTTGCGCTTATCTGTCCGAGGTAGGTCTGTGCGCGAGAGAATACATCGACCGCGAGGTAGACGCTTCCCTGTCGGGCGGCGAGCTGAAGCGCATCGAGATCGCCATGACCATGGCAAGAGGCAGCAAACTCACCGTATTTGACGAGCCCGAGGCAGGTATCGACCTGTGGTCCTTCAACAACCTCATTGACGTGTTCCGCAAGATGCACGAAAAGACCAAGGGCAGTATCATCATCATCTCCCACCAGGAGCGTATTTTGGACATCGCGGACAAGATCATCGTGGTATCGGGAGGCGAAATTGCCGCTATCGGCGAAAAGAACGACATTCTTCCCGAATTGCTCAAAGGAAGCGGCGGATGCCGTTTCACCGCACCCAAAGCAAAGGAGGCGATCTGACATGGCATTGGATCCTATTCAGTTGGAGCTCTTAAAGCAGGTTGCTGACATTCACGAGGTCCCTCAGGGAGCATACAGCCTGCGCATCAACGGTAATCTTCACGGAAAGAACTCTTCCGAGAACATCACCATCGAAAAAAAGACCGACAAGCCGGGCATTGATATTTACATCAAGGCAGGCACCAAAAAAGAGAGCGTACACATTCCCGTACTGCTCTCCCAGACCGGCATCACCGAGCTGGTATACAATGATTTCCACATCGGTGAGGGCGCTGACGTCACCATCGTTGCAGGATGCGGCATTCACAACGGCGGCGGCGAGAAGTCTGAGCACAGCGGCATTCACGCATTCTACCTTGCCAAGGACGCCAAGGTAAAGTATATTGAAAAGCACTACGGCTCGGGCGAAGGCACCGGTGAGCGAATCATGAATCCCACCACCGAGGTACACCTTGCCGAAGGCGCATACATGGAAATGGAAACTGCCCAGATCAAGGGCGTTGACTCCACTGACCGCATCACCACCGCAGAGCTGGATGCACATTCCACTCTGGTGATTCACGAAAAACTCATGACCCACGGCAAACAGTTTGCCAAGACCACCTTTGAGGTTGCCCTCAACGGCGAGGGCGCAGGCACTCATGTAGTTTCCCGCGCAGTTGCCAAGGACGACAGCCGTCAGATCTTCCTGTCCAAGATCCACGGCAACAACCGTTGCTCGGGTCACACCGAGTGCGATGCCATTCTCATGGACAATGCTGTCATCTCCGCTATCCCCGAGATCTCCGCATCCCACGTAGACGCATCCCTCATTCACGAAGCCGCCATCGGTAAGATCGCCGGCGAACAGCTGATGAAGCTCATGACTCTCGGTCTCACTGAGCAGGAAGCCGAAGAGCAGATCATCAACGGATTTTTGAAGTAACCCAAGGGGCTTTGCCCCTTGAATCCCCACCAAGAACCCTTTTAAAAAAGGGTTCTTGGAACTCCCAAAACTTTTATAAAGGCGGCAAATACTTGCCGCCTTTTATTGATTTCTATTCATTAGGTTGACAGCCTGCGGTTTTGGTGTTATAATGACAGTGGGGCAACTATGTCAAGTTGACAACCCCATTGCTCCTCCTACCAGGCAGGAAGATTGTGAGGAAAAACAGATGAACAAACAAGATTACACCGTATTGTTGAACAGCATATTTCCAAATTTCTTTGAAAAAGAGTATATTCGTAACCTTCCGGATGATTGCGTTTGCGATGAAATGATTCTTCCACTATCAGATTTCGACCCTCATCGGTACAATAAAGCGCTGGACGATACGATTACATTCGGCGAATACCGTGGTGATATAGAACAAATCAAAGAAGCCGTCCGAAAAGTGGATGAGCACTGGGCATACTATTATAATGGCACGCAGCGCATTTATTGTGGATATATCAGCGGCAAAATAGCCAGTTTCTGCCTGATTTCAGATATGGGTGAGCATACCATCAATGGCCGCAAACTGAAAGTAGGCGGTCCGGGTTGTGTAGGCACTCTTCCCCAATACCGCAACCGTGGCATCGGATTGACCATGGTCAAACACGTAACTCAGATCCTAAAAGAAGAAGGATATGATTACGGCTATATTCACTATACAGGTGTCGCCCCATGGTATGCCAAACTTGGCTATACAACTTCTGTACAATGGAACAAAAACGGAGTTATCTAAACTGACCGTGAAATCAATATAAGAAAAACAGATAGCCTAAAGGGCTATCGGTTTTTCTGCATCTGATTGAATTTCATATCCGCTCTGCTTTGAAAGCAAGCTCTACGGGACAAGAGAGATTGTTGTATTTGAAGGTCTGCTGGATTCGCTTGAGCAGGGTAAACAAGGCATCCTCATCAGGCAGGGTCGCCATTGCCAGCATTTGTGTCAGACTGTATCGGGTGTACACATCCCCTTCCGACAAGGCGATGGACAACTGTCTTTCCAGCTGGCCCAGCGCACGGTCTAAGTAGCGATCGGCGGGCACAGACTCACCCTTATTTGCAGAGGTAACGGTCAGCAAAATCAGATAACAGGGGGTCTGATGCTCTTGCTGGGTCTTCACCTCATAAAGCAACTTAAAGGTGTCATATTCGCAAGAAATCGGTTTATTTACCCGACCTTCGTCCAGTTTTTCCCGCACAATGGCAACATCCATCTCCACGCTGTTACTGGAGCGGACGATTCCTCGATACAAGGCACGCAAACGCTCCGAAGGCGTTTTTCGATAGGTGTGGTAAAACAAATCAAGCGCATTTTCATAAGCAGTCAGCGCCTCATCCCACGCACCCTTTTCAATGAGTGCACTGATGAGATTATAATAATACAACTCCTGCGCAGGCTCAATTTCCATGGCATGGCGGGAAAGGAAAATGATCTCATCGTACCGTTCCTCTCCTGCCAGAATCTGAATCGCCGTGTTGTAGCAATACAAATACTGTTGCTGATACCGCTTGGTAGGTTCATCTGCCCATGCTTCGCCGGTGTAGTTGCCACCTAAATACTGGCCTTTATATAATGCCATAGCGCGGAGAGCGCAGTTCAGCTTTTCATCGGGCAGATCGATTTTTTTAGTCTGCTCTACCACCGATTCGAACTCTTCTGTATCCACCCAAATGGGAATGTTAGGATTCCAATAATAGGTGCCTGCATGTTGGAGGACCAAATGACGGCTTTCCTCGCTGCCCAGTCGATCCAATGTGTTACGCACACGGTGCAGAAGAGTTTTCAGTGATGACAGCGGGTTATCTCCCATATTTGCTTCAGACCACAACAAGTGCCAAAGCTCCTCCTGCGGAATTTGTCTGTCTCGATTCTGTACAATATACTCCAGCAATTTCCACAGCTTTTTAGAGCGATTATCGGTCTCGCTGATTACTGTATCGCCATATTGAATGGAAAAAGAACCAAAAAAACGAATTACGATGGGGTCTGTCGCACTGAGCATAACTAAGTTACTCCTTTAAGTCAGGGTCGTTTCATAAATTTGATGAGGATCACTGCAACTGTCGATACAATTGCGGCAATGCCAAACAGTATGCTTACCAAAATCCTTACGGTTCCGAACCCATTGTTTTCCTCCCATACGGGAGCGTTTTCCACGTTTTCTCCCACATTATCGGAAGAATCATCCAATGGTGTATTTTGTGAATGAACCGGATCTTTAAGCGTATCGGATGGAGTTCCCCCTGGTACGGTTTGTCCCGGACCAGGTCCGTGAACAGGATCGGTAGACAGCGGGGAATTGGGCATCGACTGTACCGCTCCCGTCTTGGTTACCGGACGGGTAGAGGGACGAGGCGCAGTAGTGGTGGCAGCGGGGGCGGTAGTAGTAGTCTCCGCAGGCACATCGGTCCCCTCGGGGGACTCGGTGATTGAGGGGGGCTCGGTGACAAGGGGGTCTTCTGTCGTCACAAGATCCTCGGTTTCTTCCAAAACCGTTGTTTCCTCGGAGGTTTCGTCAGCGGTTTGGCTTGCCGCTTCGCTGTTCTCGGTAGTCGGCTGAGCATCTGCTAAACTGATCAGTCCCCCCGATAAGGTCAAAAAGCACCCGATCACACACAAAACTGCGGTCAAACGGGTCGTAAAAGTAGATTGTTTATTCATGATTCACCGAAAATGAGCCCATAGGGGCTCAATACTTTCAAAACGCTTTTCCCATTTCCGCAAGCAGATTATGGGATTTAGGGACCCTTACAAAAGGGTCCCTAAGAGATTGGTCAGACGATATAGAAAATGAATTACTTGATAGAAGCAATGATCTTCTTGCTCCACTCGGAAGCGGTATCCAGATCAGCCTGAGTAGCCTTGGAGAAGAAAGGCAGACCGCCCTTTACGTACAGTACGTCGTCCATTACATTTGCGCCTGCATCCTTGATGATGTCGATGAGCATCTGTGCATTTTCGGGAGTACCGTCAACGATCAGCGCAACATTTGCAGCGCGCTTAGCGTCCAGACCTGCGAAGAAACGGCGTGCAGTTTCGGTGAGGGTAGAACCCAGAGTGACTGCAACGATCAGCAGACGTTCCTTTTCTACGTTATATGCAGGGGGAATGGTATCCACCTTGATGTCATTCTCTTTACTGAGCTGCTCTGCGATGCCGCGAAGTTTACCTTTGTTAGAGAGGTAAAGAACTCTCATTTTAAGTGCCATGGGAACCTCCAAATAAGTAAAAATAATTGGCATACATCCCCAAAAAACTGGTGACATCGCCATTTGATATGTACATTATAGCATAGAAATATGAATTTTTCACGGTTATTTTCAAAAAAATATATTTTCCCTATTTTTCACAAATCAAATGATTTTTCTTCGTGCAAAATGCACTATTGATTTTCGTCCTCTCCTATGGTATCCTAAACATGAAATCCGATTCTCTTCAAGGAGTCATTCTATGAGCAAAATTTCTTGGAAGGGCGGCGCACTACTTGCCCCTGTCCCTGCAGTCATGGTGTCCTGCGGCAGCATGGACGCTCCCAACATCGTCACCGTTGCATGGACGGGCATCACCTGCACCCAACCCCCAAAAACCTATATTTCCCTTCGCAAAAGCCGTCATTCTTACAATTTGATCAAAGAAAGCGGCTATTTCGTGATCAATCTTACCACCGAAGCGCTGGTGCACGCCACCGATTTCTGCGGAGTTCGCTCGGGACGGGACATGAACAAATTCGAGGTCTGCCACCTCACCCCCGAACCCTCCCCCAACACCCCCTGCCCCGCTATTGCAGAGTCCCCTCTCTCCATCGAGTGCAAGGTAACCAACATCATTGAGCTGGGCTCTCACGATATGTTCCTTGCGGACATTGTGGGTGTACAGGTAGACGAATCGCTTCTCGATGCAAACGGCAGATTGGCGCTGGAAAAAGCAGGACTTGCCGCCTATTGCCACGGCGAATACTTTGCCCTGGGCAAAAAGCTAGGCAAATTCGGCTATTCTGTGGAGAAGAAAAAGAAGAAGCGCAAGCCTCAGGGTAAGTGAGTTTATTTTCATGGGAAACTTTTTGAAAAAAGTTTCCCACACCCTTCAAAAACTTTCTATCTTGCGCCGCGAATACTCGCGGCGCACATTCACCAACCAACAAAACACGGCGGATATTTCTATCCGCCGTGTTTTTTCATTCAATTTTCAAAGGATTGGGTTCCCCTTACTCGACGTAGAGCGCAAATTCATCTACGTTCACAGACTCATCGGCCACACAAGTAATATTCCAGCAGTAATACTGATATTCACCCTGCGCACTCGCGTCTACTGCATAGCCCATAGGCACGATAGACTCGGAATCCCCATTTACCGCGTCTCGGATACCGCTATCGAACACATAATCCAGCACCGTCCATTGGCTCAACGGAAGAGTGGGATCGTTGGTCGCATACAGCGTCCATTCAATGGGATCTCGATCGGTGAAAATATAATTATTGATAAACGGTGTAATCGTATAGGCCTGCACCTTCGCCGCTTCGGTCAGATTGAAATAGAAGCAGCCACTCTGATGCGTATAAATGGTCTGCCCCTTATACCCATTGTCCACCACTTTGTCGACGATCTCCTCTATCCAACCGCCTGCACAAACATCATGGGCTGCACTGCCGCAATCTCCCAACGTACGATCGTTATCAAACATGATCTGCAGTGCTTCCAAAGCTCGATCCGAATGCCACAGCTCAATTCCTTCGGTACGAAGGGAGTCCAGGTCCACCATTCCTGCCGCATTGACGTTAGTCTTGCCGGCAATCAGTTTCTCCAATGCCGCTCCGCAGATAGGTGTTTCAAATTTAGGATCAACAGTAGGAGAATTGGTTTCGGGAGAGGTAATCGGTCCGGTATACGAACAATTCCCCGTAGTCACCTCGGGATCGCTGAATCCTACGTTGCTCTGACTCTCGACAGACATCGAGCTACCGGCAACATTACCGCCTTCAAACAGTCCGGGGACGATGAGCACACCGCCCACCAGCAGACATACGCACAAGGAATATGCTACCACAGCTCTTGCGAAACGCTTTACATGGACGGAGGTGCGAACCGCATCTCTCACCTTCAGCGGAATTCCGCTCTTCGCCGCACTCCTCAGCTTAGGCGGCGCGCTGATTTTTTCTCCCATTTTCTTTAACTTCATATCCAATTCATCCTCCCGGAAGATCTCCTGTCTGTCTTGCTGATTCTTCTTAAACATATAGGTCTTCTCCTTTCAATAATTCTTTGAGCAATACCTTTCCACGGCTCAATCTGGAACGGAAGGTACCTGAGGGGATGCCGAGAATCTGCGCACAATCCTGGGCGGGGACACCCTCTATGTAGTAAAGCTGAATGGGAATCCGATATTTGGAAGGCAAGGACAGCATTGCATGGAACAAACCTTTATCCTCCTCTGCCAGAGCCAGACAGCCCTCCAATTCCTCCAGCGCAACCGTAGCATTGCGAAATGAAACGGACAAATAGCGCTTGCAACAAATCAGAGCGGTGCGAATCAGCCATGCTTTGCGGTGCTCTTCTGTTTCAAAGGAGCGCTCCTTTTCAAACAGACGCATAAAGGTATCTTGAAATACCTCCTCCGCCGCATCTTCCTTTCCCGTTCGGGAAAGAGCCACTCTCCATACCGTATCTGCGTGCAACTCCACAATTCTGTCGCGATCATCCTGTGGACACACCATGTCATCATCTCCTTTCACCTATAAATCCTCAAAAAAGCCCGTTTTGTTGCATGGGGTAAAAAAATTTTTGGAAAAAATTCGCAGTTCCTTATGTTTGAATCGATCAGTAAAAAAGCAATGTTATTTTCCGGTTCCCTATTGACAATTTCCAATCGTTGTGTTAGAATGAAAGTGCAAATTTAATAGTTAGATTAACTCGTTTAATGAATGTTCAAGATTCCGTGGGAGGAGTCTGTCCATTCGCAGAAACGAGTATTTTTTGTTTCTGCCCCCGGAAGAATATTACAAAATCGGAGGAACAAAAAATGAGTAACTATGCAGATCCCACTGCCAATGCCGCCCTCGGCACAGTTGAAAAAGAGTGGAGAGAAAAGAAGAAGCTCGCCCGCAAGCTAAGACACATCTACAAACTCGGCTTGATGGATGACAGACTGCGTGCCTACGCCAACCATCAATTCACCGGCATCTTCAGCCCACTCTACCGGGAAATCTTCCAAGATTAAATCAAAACGGTTGCTCAATGCTTGCGCATTGAGCTACCGTTTTTTATTATGCATCGCTATGAAAATCACGCTTATCTTCTGGAAGCGCGCTCTTTCAGGTGGAGCAGATTCTGTGCGTAGGAATCAACGGTGTAGTCCTCCAGGAATGCGGGAGCTTCAAATACAACCTCATCCTTGTTGGTCATGCGGAAGGAGTAGCCCTTGCAATCGCCGTTATCTGCTGCAACAACTGCCGCCTTATCAAACTCAGAGAAGAGAATTTCCTTCTTCACATCCTCTACGTATTCCTCTACGATAGAGAAATGACGGGTGAAGATAATCACGCGGTCACGCTTGACATACAGATGGGTAAAGGTCACAACAGGAGCAAGGATTGCACCCGATTTCAGCTTTTTGGTAGGCAGGCCGTAATCCTTCTGGCAAGCGGCATCACAACCGGTAATCAGCAACGCGTTTGCTGCAAGGTCGCCGGGGTAATCCAGCTTCTCTTCGGAATCCTGCTTGAACTGCTTTTTCGCACGCTCTACGATGTCCAGAATGTCCGCTTCTTTTACTCTCCAGCTGGAAGCAATCGCCCAAATCGGCACACCGACAATCACGACAGGCCATCCTGCCATCATCAGGGGAAACATTCCCAGGGAACCGATTGCGATCATCAATGCACCTACCAATGCAATGGGCGCACCGATTCTCTTGAGAGTTCTTACCTTTTGGCGATGTTTCAGATCAAAAAATTTTCTGTTAGTTTCGAAATCCATTATTAGTCACCTTTCAAACGATTTATTGTGTTACAAATCAAGGGTATTATAGCACAACTTACTTCAATATGCAATCGTTTTTTTGAAAAAAACACGTTTATTTTTTCATTTTTATGGATGCAAGCGCTTTTTCCGCTTTAGGGCGGACATTGTATTTGTCCTTATATGCTTTTGAAAAATGGGCAAGATCACAAAAGCCGCAGGAAAGAGCGATTTCGGTCAGACTGGCTCGGCTCTTTTCCATCAGCAATGCCGCCTTTTCCAGACGGAAATTGAGGATCGCCCGTTGAGGGGAGATACCAAGCTCCTGCTTGAAGATGCGATAGAGATAGGAACGGCTGATGTTCAGATGCTCCGCCAGTGCCTCCACGGTCAGTGAATCGGAATAGGTATTTTCCATATAATCGTAACACTGTTGCAAATAGCTGTCCTTTTTGGCAGTCCCCGTATGTTCTTCTGCAGCAACCGTATTCATCAGCAGATAAAACGCGCCCATGGCTTTTTCATAATCATAAACCGCCCGATGAGCAGTCAACTCCCGTATATATGAAATCGCACCTGCCGGATCCTTATACAAAAAGCAATGCACACCTTTTTCCAATCCGTGACGATAGAGAACATTTTCGGTTTCGCTTGCTGCATCTACGCCTACCCACAAATACTCCCACGGATCTTCACTGTCAGCGGTATAGGTAGTCACCTCGCCCGGAAAGATCAGAAATCCTTCGCCCTCTTCCAGCAAAAACTCACCGTCCTCGGTTTGAAGTCTTCCCTTTCCCCGAATCACAAAATGAAGCAAAAAGCAGTCGCGGATGGCAGGGCCGAATCGATGCCCTGCAGAGCAGATCTGATGTCCGATAAACGCCCGTCCGTTACCGTCTGAAAATTTGATTGCCATATACTGCACCTCGTTGAATCAATTGCATTTATTATAGCACATTTTCACGCTCTATGCAACATACATACCAAAAAATGCAACAAATATTATGGCAGATTTTAATCCATGAGATTATAATGAAATCAAATGGTATTGTAGCCAAATTCGCGAAAGGAAATTACAAAAAACTATGAAAGTACCACAAATTCTGGCACTGGCACTGGCAAGCTGTTGCTTGATTTCCTGTTCTGGAACCAAGGAAGTCCTCACTTCAGCTGTCACCACCGTTACCTCTGCCGTTACCACGCTCCTGCCCAATGATTCTCCCAAGGATCCCATCACTCCCGGCAATGCGGAAGAGCATCTGGTAAAGAGCACCAATGCCTACACCCTTTATTCACCTGACGGAAACCTGTTCATCACCGTTACCACCAACGGACAGATGGGTTACTCGGTTTCCCGCTACGCCGACGGAAAGACCATTGAATGGATCAAGCCCTCCAAGCTGGGTGTAAATGTAAACAATGTTTCTTTCTTCAACGATGCAACTGTTACCTCTGCAACGGTCAAGGAAGTGAACGTTACTTATCCTCTTGCAGGTATCAAGAGCAGCGTTACCGGTCATTGCATGGAAGCAGTTCTGAATCTCAGCAGAACCGATTCCCCCGAAAATGACTACCGTCTGGAAATCCGCGCTTACAACGACGGCGTTGCCTTCCGTTATGTAATGCCCAACGCAGGCGGCACCGGCGGTCTGCAAGAACTGACCACCTATACGCTGCGCAGCGATACCGAGAAGTGCTGGTACGGCGTGAACAATCAGGACTACGAGTCCGAGATCAAGTCCTATGCCCCCAACCGCAAGGGACACGAAATCATCACCGCACCCCTCACCGCTGAACTGAAAGATGACCGCGGTTACATCGCCATCATGGAAGGCGCCCTCAACGAAAGTTATCCCGGCACCAACCTGAAGGCAGATGGCAAGTATACCTACTCTACCTGCTTCTATACCACTCCTACCGTTCAGGCAGGTGTGATGACCACCGGATGGCGTCTGATCAATATTGCAGATAACCTCAATGATCTGGTGAACAATACTAACATCTATACCGTAAACGAAGCTGCTGACAGCACCCTCTTTGCGGATACTTCCTGGATCGAAGCCGGCCGTTCCACTTGGTCCTGGTGTCTGACCCACAGCGCGCCCACCTACGAACAGATGCAGGAATACATCATTGCCGCTTCCAAGCTGGGCTTTGAGTACAACATCATCGACGATGGTTGGCCGGGCTGGCAACAGTACAAGCAAAAGCTTACCGATCTTGGCATTATGGGCGAAGATCTGAATGTAAAACAGCTCCTGTGGGGCGCAATCACCGCAGGCTCTGCCGGTTATAACAAAACCCCCGACCAGAGATCGGTAAACACCTTCTTCAAGCTGCTGAAAGATACCCATATGTACGGCGCAAAGGTCGACTTCTGGTGGAGCGATGCCAACACCAACACCACTTCCCTGCAGGAATACATTCTGAAATTGGCTGCGCAGAATCAGATGATCATCGACTTCCACGGCTGTAACAAGAACACCGGTTTTAATGTAACCTATCCCAACGAGCTGACTCGTGAAGGTGTGCGCGGTCTGGAAAACATCGGTCAGGCTAACACCACCAACTACACCACTTACGCACAGTGGATCAACGCACAGCTCTACACCCGTTTCCTCTGCGGACACGGCGACTGGACTCCTGCCACCTATAACGCAATGGAGATCGCATCTCTGATCCTCATCGACTCTCCTCTGATGGTCATCGCATCCGATCCCAATGCAATTCTGGAAAGCCCCGCAGCTGAATTCATCAAGTCTATCCCCACCGTTTGGGATCAGACCATCGTTCTTCCTGAAAGTGAAATCGGCAACTATTCCGTATTCGCCAAAGAAAACAAGGGCACTTGGTTCGTTGGCGGCGTTGCATCCAAGACCGTCAATGCCAAGGTAAAACTCGCTGACTTCCTTCCTGCAGGCACCTATACTGCTGAGGTATGGATGGACGGCAAGAGCGGTATGGAATCCAAGACCCTCACCGTTACCGAAAAGGACACCATCGACATCGGTTCCATCTCCGCAGGTAAGGGCTACGCCATCCGCATCTCTAAGCTGGCGCTCAGCCAGTACGGCGGCGAGGTCGGCACCATCGCGGTAACCGCTCCCGACGGCGCAACCGTGAAGTACACCACCGACGGCTCCGATCCCATGACCTCCACCACTGCACAGACTGCAAACGGCAGCATCACCCTCACTGAGTCTTGCAGACTGCAGGTTGCCATCACCGACGGCGACGGCAAGGGCACCCTCCTCTCGTATCAGTTTAATCTGATCGATCCTATTTACACCTTCAAGGCAGACATCGTATACGGCGAAGGCAAGACTACGCTAAATCTGTCTATCGCTGAAGGCGGCAAGATCCACTACACCACCGACGGCACTCCCCCTACCCCTCTTTCTCCCGTAGCAGGCGAATCCATCGAATTCACCAAGGAGTGCTCCTTCCAATACCTGCTTGTTTCCGATAACGTCGCTTCCGATATCTTCGCTAAGGAAGGCTCGATTTACATCTCCATCCTGAAGAAGCTGGATGTTCCCCAGTCTGACCTGCCTCTCACCGATGCGAAGCCCACATCCTCCTCTATCGGCTGGGGTAGCGCACACTACGACACCTCCATGTCCCCCGATAACGGCATGGGCAAACGTCCCATCTCCTTGGGCGGCTCTACCATTGACAACGGAACCAAGTTTGACCGCGGTATTTCGGCCAACTCCACCTCCACCTTCAAGTATGACGTTCCTGAAGGATACACCCGTTTCGTAGGCGTAGTCGGCATCGACGACTGTGTATTCAACAACACCGGCGATCGCGCCAAGGCTTCCGCTACCTTGAGAATCGCATTCGACGGCAAGGTTGCATACGAAACCGAGGTCTTCCGTATGGGTGAATATGCTTACTTTGACGTAGAAGTACCCGCAGGTGCCACCTCCATGACCCTCACCTTCACAGATGGCGGCGACGGCGCAACCTGTGACAACGTATCTCTTGCGGCACCCGGTTGGGTTAAGTAAGCATAGCGTTGAATAGCTTTCCTATAAAGGCACTTCTCACGAAGTGCCTTTATATACATCTAACAGAAAGGCGCAAATCTATGAAAAAGCATTTGCAACTCATTTGTATGTTACTAACCGGTTTTCTGTGTACAGGAGCACTGGCGGCTTGTTCCAAGAAAGATGAGCCTAAGCTCGATCCTTCCTCCGCCCAAATTGCTCTGACCAACGAATTTGTCATCACGATTCCCGCAAACGCCTCTGCCGAGGAACATGCTGCCGCCATTTCGGTACAATCCGCATTGAAGGCGATCGATATTCCCCTTCCCATTCAAACCGATACCCAAAACGCAAAAAACGAAATTCTCATCGGCAAAACCGCCCGCCCCGAATCCACCGATGCGGCAAAGGGTTTGAACGCAGGCGACTTTACCGTCACAGCAAAAGGCAGTGCAGAGGATGGCTATAAGATCGTTCTGGCGGCATCTGATGTGGATAGCATCGCACTTGCGGCAATCTATTTCAATTACACCCATCTCATGGGTGATAATGCGGGCAAGCTGTCTTCTACTCTTACCTTTACCCACCGTCGCAGCGAGATTAGCATCGCAGGCACGCCCCTTTCCTCCTACTCTATCCTCTACGCCAAGGAAGGCGCACGAGCAGATATAAACGTAGAAGCAGCAAAATATGCCGACACCGCTGAAATTTTCGGCAATCTTCTTGCAATCCTGTTGGGTGAGCATCTCAATATGATCGAGGACAACGGACGGCCCACCGCCACCGGCAATCTGATCCTCTTCGGCGACACCTCTCTCACCGAGGATGACGGCGTATATACCAACCGTTACACTCCCGTAGGCACCTACAGAGTAAAACTGAATGGCGATAAGATCCTGCTGGGTGGTCACAATCCCTGCTCCGCACTCGCGGCAGGCGAAGCATTTGTCAATGCGATTCTGAACGCAGAAGGCGAGATCACCGAGCTTTCCTTGAAAGGCGAAAAGAAGATCGTTAAAATCGGCTGTGTGGGCGATAGTATTACCTTCGGCTCAGGCTCCGTCGATCCTTCCATGGACAGCTACCCTGTCTATCTCCAACGGATGCTGGGTTACAACTATTACGTAGAAAAGTACGGTGCGCCCGGACATTCCCTCATTGAAACCGATGATCCCACCTTCTTGAAGAATACCTACTTCCAGCAGAGCGTCAACGCACATCTGGATGTGGTCATCATCATGCTGGGCACCAACGATTGCCGTTCCACTAAATGGGCGGACTCGGCGCACAAGGATTGGAAGGCTCCCCAGCGAAAGATCACCTTTATGGCATCCGGTCAGAAGCTGATCGACGCATATCGGGACGCTAATAAAGATATGCAGATCATCTGGGCGACCTGCCCCACCGTCCCCCAGGACAAGCAGTACGGCACTGACTGGACTGCCCGTCTGAAACGCTACGGCAATCCCTGCGTAGAACAGCTTGCCAAAGACAACAACTGCCCTCTCATCGATATTTTCACCTATTCCGAACATCACCTCGAAATGTTTGACGGCAGCGACGGACTCCACTGTAAGGACGAGGGCTACAAGGTTCTGGCACAAGGCTTCTATGAACTCACCCAAAATCTGCTTCCCTGATTGAACTGTTCACCGAGGACGATCCCGTCCTCGGTGAGCTTCTATGATTTCTCCGCTTCCCAAGCCGATGAGTCCTCATCGGTTTGGGAAACTGATGAAATTATTTTTGTTTTTCCAAAATCCGCGTTACCTTTTTCTATCAAAATCCGTCTTTAGGGCAAAGGGGAGATCCCCCCTAAGTTGATCAAGGAGGTTTGACATGACCGATCAGCAAATCATTGAAGAATTTTGGGCGCGCGACGAGTCTGCCATCACTCACGTGCAGACCTATTACGGCAAAGCAGGAGAAGCGGTTGCCCATAATCTCCTGCAAAACTCCGCCGATGCAGAGGAATGCATCAACGATGCTCTTCTGCGCTTGTGGAACTCCATCCCGCCCCAGCGTCCCCTGTCCCTATGGGCATATTTCGTAAAGATCATCCGCAATCTCGCCCTTGACCGTCTGCGAATGCAGTCTGCCGCCAAACGAAAGGGACTGACCTTGGTTTTAGAGGAATTGGACGAGGTGATTGGGACGGAGGATCGCCACTCGGACGGCGAAATTCTTTCCGCATTAGAGGACTTCTTGCGTGGAGAAACACCGCAAAACCGCACCCTCTTCCTGCGCCGTTACTGGAGAGGGGAATCGATCCGCGATGCCGCCCAAAGCGTCGGGCTGTCCACCCACGCCGCCAAAATGAGGCTCTCCCGTATGCGGACACGTCTGAAAGAAAAACTGAACAAGGAGGGAATCGCCGTATGACCAAGTACAGTCCTAACGCCCAGCGCCTTTACGCACTCCTTGCCGACCTCTCCCCCGATCTTTTGGCAGAAGCCCTTCCCGAGGCAGGAGCCCCC
>JAZRIH010000108.1:0-12161 GCA_045645175.1 Eubacteriales bacterium
CTTGCAGTCGTTCATGATGGACACGCCGTAGTTGTACTCGGACAGGTCAGCGTACTTGTGTGCGCAAACCTCGAACTTCGCCTGTTCCCAAGAGGTGTTATAGTGAGTAGGACGCTCTACGCTACCGTACTGGATATCGTAGGTTGCCTTTTCGGAGGTAATGTCGGTGGGGAATGCGGTCTTCAGCAGGATGTGGTCGTTCTTCCAGTCGATGGTGTTATCGAAGTCGATCTTAGCGGTGTGAGCGTCCAGAGTGATGCGCTGGGTCACGGTAGACTTCTGGAAGGGACGAGTGATCTCGAAGCCTGCGGTTTCGCCGTTCTTGAATACCTTCACGTCGGTAACGTCGTTGAGGTCCCAAGACTTTTCGGTGTAGTAGTTGGTGATTTCCCAAGCGTCCCATGCACGAGGAATGTCCTCGTAAGCGGTGAGGAGGTTGCCTACTTCGCCAGCCTTGATTACCTGACGGTCAGCCTTCTTATCGTAGATACCGGAAATGTTCCAGTTTTCGTCGAAGGTAACGGTCACGTAGTCGTTTTCCATCTTGCGGCAGTCCATGCAAACGGAAACTGCTTCGGATGCGGTGGGAGTAGATACTACCTTATAGCCCTTAGCGGGGATGCCTTCAACCCATACCTTGCCTGCGTCGGTTTCAACCAGACCGGATGCTTCAAATGCGTTGGGGTTGAATACCAAGAGACCGCCGTTGGTGTTGATGTTCGCAGCAATGGATGCTTCGGATGCGCTCTTTGCAGCGTTTGCCTTGCCCATGATGTCAGCGTAGATGATGTCGGAATCATCGTAAACTTCCTTGATGGAAGAGCCGGGGATAACGTCGTGGAACTGGCAGAGCAGGATCTTTTCCCAGCCCTCGTGGAGCATTGCCTTGGGGTACTCGGTACCGGTGAGGATCTTGCTCATCAGAGATGCTGCTTCGGTGTTCTGATACAGGAACTCAGACTTTCTGTTATTCTTCTTATTCTTAGCGATGGAGGTGTAGGTACCACGGTGGTATTCCAGATAGAGCTCGCCAACCCACTTAGGAGTGAAGCGGTTATCCTTAACAGCAGCTTCTACGCGATCCAGGAAGTCGCCTGCCTTTTCAAAGGTAACGGTAGGACAGCCGGGGATGCCCTTTTCCAGACGTCTGCCGGTTTCCATCATGTCACGGGTAGGTCCGCCGCCGCCGTCGCCGAAGCCGAAGGTGTTAACTACTTCGCCGAACAGTTCCTTCTGCTGGAAGCGTTCCCAAGTACCGCGGATCTGCTTAGAGGTCAGCTTACCGTTGTAGGTAGTACCGTTGCGGAGCTTTTCACGAGGATCGTAATCCTGTGCGGTCATGAAGTAGGAGAGGATCTCGGTGCCGTCGATACCCTGCCACATGAATACGTCACAGGGAAGAGTGTTGGTTTCGTTCCAAGAGATCTTGGAGGTAACGAAACGGGTAACGCCAGCCTTCTGCAGGATCTGAGGCAGAGCCGCAGAGTAGCCGAATACGTCGGGGAGCCACAGGATCTTGGAGTCTACGCCGAATTCTTCCTGCATGAAGCGCTTACCGTGAAGCAGCTGACGGCAGAGAGATTCGCCGGAGGAGAGGTTACAGTCGGGTTCTACCCACATTGCACCCTCGATTTCCCAGTTGCCGGACTTAACCATCTTCTTGATGTCTTCGTACAGCTCGGGTTCCAATTCCTTGATATACTTGAACTGCTGGGGCTGAGAAGTGATGAATTTGTACTCGGGGTATTCCTTCATCATGTTAACCGCAGTAGAGAAGGTGCGCTGGCACTTTTCTTCGGTCTGACGGAAGGGCCAGAGCCATGCGGTGTCGATGTGGGAGTGACCGATACATACAACGTTTGCCATCTGCTTGCCGCACTTCTTTTCATAGAATTCGGTCTTGATGTAGTCCAGTGCAGCTGCGATGCTTGCGTGGTACTCAGCGGAGCCTCTTTCTCTGAAGTCGATGAGGTTGATGGTTTCGTTAAGAGCGGTACGGATCTCGCAGTACTCCTTGCCTTCGAAGGGCAGGTATTCCATTACGTCGAAGGGGATCTTTACGTCGTAATAGAGGTGGCGAGTGTTGACGTCAACGAGCTGCAGTTCAGCATCCAGGAACAGATCCGCGGGTCTGCCGGAGAAGCCGTAAACGGTGAGCTCGAAGGATTCCATATTGGAATCGATGGGGAAGGTATCGTGGTTGCTGTCAACGCCCTGTACGATCTTGCCGTCAATATATACAATATACTGAGGGTTAGAGAATCGCATAGAACGAACGCACAGCTCTACGTTCTTGCCCTTCATGGATTCGGGAATGGAAACGTTTGCTTTGAACCAAGCATGGTACTCTCCGTAAGAGGTCTTGGAGCCGCCTGCAGGGATGGACTTCATCAGTTCATCACGGGTAGTCTGAGGTCTCCAGCCTTCAGTAGGAGCTACGTGACCTTCGCCTTTGTAATCGCAGGGAGCGTAAGAGATGTTAGTCACCTTTGCGCTCTCCATGATAATACGCTGGCGGAGCCAACCAAGCACTTGCTCGATTCGTTCCTGTAAATAGTTCATAATTGCCTCCAAATGGAAATATTTTTTTATGAATTTATTTGCGGAGTTGACGAGGCCAACTCCATTACCTTTTCCAAGTTTTTGAAAAGGATAAGGACAGAATGGAATAGGAAATTGGCTTTACTGGATATCGTCCACTACCTGCTTGGGGGGAACGTCCAGCTTTTCGGGATGACGCATATAGAACATCATCAGCTTCAGTGCGGATGCATAGTAGAAGCCGTCGCAGATGCGCTCATCCATGACGATCTTGAAATCGATCATCTTCTTTTCTTTGACGGAACCATCTCTCTGCAGTTCATACTCACGGCGTTTTGCACCGAAGGAGGTGAACAGCGGAACGGTACCGAAATTGTAGATGTGGTGGTAAATGGGAGGGATGCCCAGCGAGCCCATGGAAGTGATGAAATAGCTTGCATGGAAGGGGGAAAGGTCGGTGAGGAAGCGAGGGATCAGGCACCAGTAGTCCAGCACGTTCAATAGCCATACCACGAAACGGAAGACGAAACGGGGCAGGTAGGTGAGCACCTTCATGAGATTGTCAAAGCTGGTGACGGTATCTGCCTTGCTTGCCTCGATGGTGGCGTTGACCTTTTCATAGATCTCAGCAGCAGTGTCAGTGGGTTCGGGACGGAATTTGACTACGGTGTCGGGGGAGTCCGCCTTCATCTCTTTCTTGATGGTGAGGGCGATCTCGATATTGTTGCGGGCGAAAATGCGCTGGCCGCGGACGTAGCGGTTCAGACCGGGCTTTTCGGCAACGGTACGCACATAAGCGGCGAGAAACAGATGCATCAGACCGAAGTTGGTGTATCCCTGCTTGCGCTTTTCGGCGATGTATTCCTCTGCGCGGTCGATTTCTACCGAGCCGGAAAAGTAGTTCAGCGCGTCATTGCGGGTCTTCATGATGAAGGGCATGATCAGGGTCATGGGCTCGATGGTTTTGATGCGGCGGCCCATTTTCTTGCGCTTTTTCTTCTCTTTCTTGGTTTCTTTCTTAGGGGCGGGTGCAGGTTCGGGGCTCTGCACGGTTTCGGTGACTTTTTCAGGAGTCTGTGTAATCATGGGGTCAAGTTCCTTTCGGGGTATTTGCCAACTTTAATCAAGTTTTCTTTTCCTTGATGGTTTTCCAGTAGAGGGCGGCGGCCTGCTCGGTCTTATTGGGAGCGGGGGTGTAATAGCGGGTATGCTTCAGGTCGTCGGGGAGATACTGCTGGGCTACATAATGATCGGGGAAATCGTGGGGATATTGGTAGCCGTCGAATTTTGTGGTCTGGCGCAGATGAGGGGGGATGTTCTGTCCCTTTCCTGCGGCAATGTCAGCGGCGGCTTTTTCGTAAGCGATGTGTGCGGCGTTGGATTTGGGAGCGGTCGCCAGCATAATGGCGGCATTGGAGAGGGGAATGGACGCCTCGGGCAGTCCCACGCGGAAGGCGGCGGATACGCAGGCTTCGGTAATGGCTGCAGCTTGGGGGTAGGCGAGTCCGATGTCCTCGGAGCCGATCACCGACAGCCGTCGGCAGGCACCGATGAGGTCACCGCCCGTGAGGATACGGGCAAGATAGAAGATCGCCGCGTCGGGGTCGCTTCCCCGAATGGATTTTTGCAAAGCCGAGAGGAGATCGTAGTGGACGGTGCCGTCCTTATCGAAGTTGCCGCCCGTGACCTGTCCCAGATTGGTGAGGCTGTCGGGGGTGAGATCGCTGTCGGATGCAAAATAGGCGTTTTCCAGCAGATTCAAGGCGCGTCGCACGTCGCCCGATGATGCCGAGGCGATTGCCAGGAGTGCGTCGTCAGATGCGCCGATGCACTTTTCGTGGGTGCGGTTTAAGTAATCCAGTCCGCGTTTGAGGGCAGGTACCAGATCTTTTGCGGTAACCGAGCGGAACTCGTAGACTGCCGAGCGGGAGAGGATAGCGTTATATACGTACAGATAGGGATTTTCGGTGGTAGAAGCGATGAGGGTGATCCGTCCGTCCTCCAGATAGGAGAGGAGGGATTGCTGTTGCTTTTTGTTGAAGTATTGGATCTCGTCCAGATAGAGCAGGATGCCGCCGCTGCCAAACAGGGATGCGGTTTCAGAGCAAACTGCCTTCACATCGGCAAGGGAATCGGTGGTAGCGTTGAGGCGGCGGATGGTCTTGCCCGATTGCTTCGCAAGGATATTGGCGGCGGTGGTTTTTCCGGTGCCGGGAGGGCCGAAAAAGACCATATTGGGGAGGTAGCCCCGCTCTGCCATGCGTCTGACCGAGCCGTTTTTGCCGAACAGATGGGTCTGTCCTACCATCTCGTCAAAGGAGGAGGGACGCAGAGCGTCGGCAAGAGGAGTGTAACTCACAGTGTATCCTCCTTCGAAAATAATAAATCAGCTTATTGTATCATAAATTTACGGTTTTGTCAATGAATTTGTGGAAATTGGTAAAAATAGTTTGTAAACAGAAAAAGCCCAAGTCCGTTTTACGGACTTGGGCGGAGGATTACCATTGCTTGGGCTTTGGGTTGGTTTCTTTGATTGGTGGATTGATTTGGCACTGATATTGTGCGTAGGCGACGGATAGATCGAACACAAAATAATCGTTATACAAGTCTGAGTATTGATTGGTAGACTTTAAATAATCGGTTCGTTCAATCGTAATTTGATTGTTCTCTCTATTATAACTCAAGGTGTCACTATACTTTCCATGGACACGTTCGTAAATCGGGGTATAGGCGCGATGCTTAGCTGCTCCCCACTCGGAAAGTTCACTGCACAGATAGCGGACAAGCAGTACTTGCGTGTCGTCCTGCATCTCTTCGAACCCTTCCGCAGAAAAATCGATTTTCTGACAGTAAGTATAGTCATAAATTTGCCAATGCGCCTTCTTGGTATAGGGTTCGATCGGCTCTGTATTTTTAATGACTCGATTTTTCACTTCGACGAAGTCAATCTCGGTGTGACAATAACGCTCATCGGGAATTCGATTATACAGACGGATGCCATCTTTCGTAATGATTATACCGCAAATCTGTTTTTCTAATCCTAAGGTCAACAGTTTTTGTACCATAGGATTGGAGGCAAGACGTATAGTTTGTTGCTCCTGTTCGCTTTTGTAGCGCATGCGAATAAAGCTGTTGGCGAGGAGCATGGCTAAGGGAGACAACACAATGCCGGCTATCAGTCCGCCCAAAACATAAATAACGGTAGAAAAAATTGCTTTCAGCGTTAAGAATATGCCTTCCGGTGCAGGAAAAAAGTTGATCCAAATGCCGGCAATTAATGCGAAAATTACACCAAGAATTATACTGGGACCGATTGATTCGGTCCAGGATGCGTAATAAGGACCACTGTTCGGATAGACGAATTTCCGCCCTTTGCAATACTGCTGATAATTAAGTTTACTCATAACCGGAATTCCTCTTTCTATCGTTGGGATGAATGATGAATATATTATAGTATAGGAGTGGTGAGTTGTCAATGAATTTGTGGAAATTGGTAAAAATAGTTTGTATAATCGAAAACTCCCCCTCGCGGCAGTTGCAACGCAACTGCTTGGAGGGGGAGGGTAGGGAGGTTTAATTGCTATACAGCTCCAGCTCGGCGACTTGGATATGGGTGCCGCCCGCGTATTCGATCACCCAGCAGTAGTATTGGTATTCGCCTTGCATCGATTCATCGATAACATAACCGTTTGAGCAGAAGGAGTTTGCTGTCATCTGGCCATCCCAAACATAGTCGAGATCGATCCATTGGTCATTGCCCCTGATTATCTCTTCATAATGGGCATCCGTTCCTCGCATGGCAGCGGCGGCATCGGCATCGTTGGTGGCATACAGATGCCATGCAAGCGGATTTTGCTCGGTATGGGCGTGAACATCGTTGCCCGTGGTAATCACATAGGCGGAGAGCTTCACTTTTTCGGTCATATCAAAGAGGAAGCATGAAAATTCCGGTGCTTTGCCTCGAAGCACGCCTGTGCCGGCGGCAGTATAATCCGCTTCGGTCTTGATACCGTCAAAGAGCTTTTCGATTCCCGTATTGGTAGGATCGTCGGGCTCGAAAACGAGGTTGGCATGAAGCGAGGAGGAATCAATGCGATCATTCACGCAGGTCTTGTTTATCAGCAATTTGTGCAGATCATTGGTTGGGTTGTAGGCTTCCCACACCAGACGAATAGCGTTGGCACTGACCATGCCCGCGTCGTATGCCTCGGCAAGGGAGCAAAAATTTCCGTTTTCATAGTAATCCAGCGTATCGGAATCGTGATAACGGAACAGGTAGCCTGCGATGAATTCCGAGGTAACCGAATTATTGACCTCATCGTTCTCCGGCGCAAACAAGACGCATCCGTTCCCGCAGGGGAAGAAAAAGGTTCTTTGAATATAATCCGCGATCGTGTTGATGGAATAGTCGACATGAAGCGGATTGTTCAAATATTGATCTTTGCGTTGATTCCAGAGGGTATAGATGACCTCTCGCTGAAGGGCGGTGAACTGATCGGGGTTGGTGAGATGATCCCGATCTCGAGAGGGATCAGAGGGGTCAGCAAGGTATGCCAGAGTAGGATTCTTTTCCCGATAGGCTTTATAGAATCTGCTTAGATCATCAGCGGATACGATTCCATCGGTAAAGGCTTGGTCCAATTTATAGGCACGGTCGTTGGCAAAGACGGTGAACTGTCTTCCGCTGTAAAAGAAGTAGCCTGCTACGGAGAGTGGATCCCGTACAAGTCCGATGGTCAGGTTTTTGGTTTGCTCCCATTTGTAAGAGCTGCAGATGAATGCATCGCCGCATTGGATCCACACGCCGGGGAACAGCAGATCGTTGATGGTATAGTCATCGGGGACGGAGTCCTTCAGCGCAGCCCATGCAGCGTGATAGAGCTGTTTCTCGGATTCGGACAAGTGGGTGTCGGTCAGCGTATCCGTGTCCGGCGGCTGTGTTCCCATGGGAGGATTTCCCTCGAACAAGTCGGGCAAAATCATGAGTGCGCCCAAGAAAATGGTGATACACGCGGCGTAGAGGAGAATGGCTTTGACGGTTTGCTTTACGTGGGTACGGGGCGGGATGGTCACGCTGTTCACGGTGGGGGTGACCACGGCGGTTTTCAGGGCGTTATCGGGGCGAATGTCGCCCTTCAGCAGTTTCAGCTGATCGTCCAGGGGTTCGTATTCGGGCAATTTCATCTTAGACATCAATACCTTCTCCTTTCAGAATGGATTTCAGTTCGGCTTTGCCGCGGCAAAGTCGGGAGCGGAAGGAAGAGGGGCGAAGTCCCAGCATCTTTGCGCACTGCTCGGCGGGGATTTCCTCGATGTAGTAAAGCTGGATGGGAATCCGATATTTTGCAGGCAGGCGCAGGATGGCTTGATATAATCCCTTGCGTTCTTCGGGAATGTAGGACAGCTCGCCTACCTCCTCCAAGGTGAGGGTGTGATTTTTCAGAGCGGCGATCTTATATCGCTTACAGCAGTTGAGGGTGGTGCGGATCAGCCATGCTTTGACGTGTTCATCTTCCCGAAATTCCCGTTCTTTTTCGAACAGGTGCAGGAAGGTTTCCTGAAAGATTTCTTTAGCGGCTTCCTCGTCACGGGTACGGGAGAGGGCGATCCGCCAAATTGTATCCGCATAGAGATCCACTATGCGCTGACGGTCGTATGTTGGTGTCATCGATCTCTACCTCCTTTCATCTATAACTCAAAAAACGGGCGCTTTTGTTGCAGGATTTGGAAAAAATTTTTGAAAAATTTTGGGCGGTTTAAAAAAGTCAGGCGTGAAATGGAGGGCGGGGAAAACTTCGGCGTTTGAGATGGTTTTCCCCGCCCTCCAAACCTCTCACCCCATTCCTTGGCTGGTGGCGATTTAAAAGGGATGTATTTCGTTTATAATGTTACCCGACTTTGCAGATTTTCTCGCTGAAGAATAGGTGATCGTGGTCGCCGCATCCGCCGTTGTTGGTTTCTTCGGGCGGTCTATTGACGATCATTTCCAGCTTCAGCCAGAGATAGCCATCGTTGTCGATTTCGTAGTAGTAATGCTTGGCCTCCTCGTAGTCTTTCACTTTTTCCCCGATCTTGGCTTTGGCTTCTTCGATGGCTTTGAGTGATCCATTTTTTAGGAGAGTGGAGTACTTTCCTTGTTCATCGGGATCCATAGAAGCAAAGGTGAAATCGGAGTTGATTTCGACACGAATCTGTTCTTGGGTTGAGATGCCTGCGAGCGTGAAGCGATAGTAGATCCAGTAACGAGGTTCATTGGTGCTGTTCAGATTCATATTGTTGAATTTGAAGTCCTCGCGTCGATCGTAAATATCAATCTTGAAATCGTCCAGATCGGTGATATCATATAGCTCCATGATCTTGGGATCGGAAACCTCACGAATCTTTCGGTCACTTTCGCTGAGATTGGGGTCTTCCCACGGCATGGTGGTGGCGGCAGTATCCGCAGGGGGACGAGGGTCGGCACAGCCCGCTAACGGGATAATGCACAGGGCAAGGAGAAGAAACAGGGCGATAATCTTTTTCATACGGGATGCTCCTTTCTTGGAATAGGTCTATTTTTCTTGAAAATAATGCGTTTGATGTTGATTTCAATTATATTATACAATAATGCACTGTATTTGTCAATTAAAATTGGTGATAGTTTACAGTTGTGTTACAAATATTGGATTTGAAAAGCATAGGGAAGGGGATTTTTTGCTCGCCCAGAAGAACAAATGTTCGAAAAGTTAATACAAAATCAGACAAATTCATACAAAATGCAACTGTATAATACTATCCTCGTATGCTAAACTGTTCTCGCAGTCAAGAGAAATGTACAAAATCAAAAGAAAGGAGAGGATGTTATGGATTCCATCACCAATTTTGCGCCTGCCTTTGAAAGTGAGGCGGTATTCAGACGAAAGCTGAAAAGTTACATCAAGCATTGCAACAAAGCGGGAGAGGATGAAAAGAAAAGCCGTTTGCCCAATGCGGCAGGATTTTGCCGATTCTGTTCCATTTCCCGTGAGGGCTTTGCAAGGCTGAAGGAGGTCTACCCTCTGATGTACGACATTGCCCAGTCTACGTTTTTGGATGAGGCGCTGAACACTAAGATGTGCAACTCCGCCACCGTTATGAGTTTCCTTGCCGACTTTAACAGCCGAATCGGGGAAATGACCGACGAGGGCGGCGGAGAGGACACCGTCCGTGTGATCAGCTGCCACGAGGAGCGAGATGCGTTCTAAGAAAGGGGAAACGGTCATTCGTCTTGTGGGGACGCCTTCGGAAAAGCAAGCGAGGTTCTTTCACTCCACCGCTCGATACACCGCTTACGGCGGTGCCAGAGGGGGAGGGAAGTCTTGGGCGCTTCGACGCAAGCTGATCCTGCTCTGCTTCCGCTATCCCGGGTTGACTTGTCTGTTGGTGCGGCGTAGTTTACCGGAACTGAGGGAAAATCATCTCTATCCTCTCTTGTCGGAGTTGGGCGAGGCGGTAAAGTACACCGAGCTGACTCACACCTTTCATTTTCCGGGAGGAAGCCGATTGGTGCTGGGCTACTGTGACAACGAACGGGACGTGCTTCGCTATCAGGGGCAGGAATATGACATCATTGCTCTGGACGAGGCGACACAGCTGACCGAGTTTCAGTTTTCTACCTTCAAGGCTTGTTTGCGAGGAACCAACGGGTATCCCAAACGGATCTATCTCACCTGCAATCCCGGTGGAATCGGTCACGCATGGGTGAAACGGCTGTTTGTGGATCGCCTCTTTCGGGAGGGCGAGAATCCCGACGATTACGCCTTCATCCCTGCGGGGGTGTATGACAATCACGTGCTCATGGAAAAGGATCCTGCTTACGTTGAGGGACTGAAATCGCTCCCCATTGGACTTCGGAAGGCTTGGCTGGACGGATCGTGGGACGTATTCGAAGGACAGTATTTCCCCGAATTTTCCAGAGATCTTCACGTGTGCGAGCCCTTTGAGATCCCGCGAAACTGGCAGAGATTCGGCGGTTTGGACTACGGTTTTGATATGCTTGCGGTGGTTTGGGCGGCGGTCGATCCCCAAAACGGACGGGTGTACATTTACCGTGAGTTTTCCCAGTCGGGGCTGACCCTCACTGCCGCCGCAAAGGCGGTAGCCGAGGTGAGTCGGGAGCCTATCGAATATTTGGCGGCATCCCCCGATTTGTGGAATCGCCGTCAGGATTCGGGGCTGTCGGGGGTGATGATCATGAGCGGAGTTAAGGGAATGCCCATTTTGCTCAGCGCCGATGACCGACGGGTCATGGGCTGGCGAAATTTAAGGGAGTTTTTGGCGATGGGACGAAAAGGCGAGTCGGCGGTATCTCTTTCTGCCGGAGAAGAGAGACCTCCAAGGCTTCAGATCTTTTCTACCTGCACCGAGCTCATCCGCACCCTGCCTGCTCTGCTTCACGACAAGATGCACCCCGAGGATGCATCTACCCACCCTCATTCGGTTACCCATTTCCCCGAGGCGCTCCGCTATGCTCTCATGTCCCTTCCCGAAAGGGAAGTGGGAGGCAGATTTGCCCCCTCCGTAGGGCAGAGGCTGTGGGAATACTGATCCTCTTCTGTTGTTCTTGACTGTTGGAGGATTGCAGTGCAGATTTACTGCCAATGCGTGATCTAACATACTCTTTTAGACGGCATCAGCCAAGGAAAAGGGATGGAGGTTCGGAGGAAGGAGCAGTTCACTGCAGGTGAACTGCATGAAACATTCGGCGTTTGAGATGGTTTTTCCCTTCCTCCGAGAAGGCCCTAATTTAGTTACAATTTCGTAGTAAAACTGCAAAGCAAAAATATCGTATAGCAGAAGCAGACCATCTGTGAAAGGAGGAGCACTATGACGGATGTGATCGTGTGGTGTCTGAGCTCGGCAGTAGCGGCAGGCATCGCAGGCTTTGGGGCAGGCTGGCGCACAGGGCGCAGACGGCTTCGCAAAAAGCTATCGGAAAACTCTGTTGCAGGATGTTTTCTCAAACTGCTGAATTACTGAGTGGGGCGCTGAATCTGCCCCTTGAAAGGAGATTATGAATGAAAAATCGAGAATTGACTACTGCTTGGAAGCAGTACGAGGAGGGGCGGGAGTATAAGCGAGCCATCGGACTTTATCACCGTGTGGATGAAAACGAGCGGTTTTTCCGCGGTGATCAGTGGAGAGGGGTGGATGCGGGCGGTCTGCCGACACCCGTGTTCAATCTCATCAAGCGTATTGGCTCCTATCTGGTGAGCGCGGTGCTGTCCTATAAGCTGTCGGTACGCTACACCGATATGGGTCTGCCCTTTGCCGAGATCGGTGATTCCAGCCGACATCGGGAGGAAACCATTGAACTGCTCAACCGAGTGACTGCCTACCGTTGGAAGAAAAATCGCATGGATCAGATCCTGCGTCAGGCTCTGTACGATGCCCTTTTGTCGGGCGACGGCGTATTTTACAGCTATTTTGACCCTGCTATGCCCGGTGCGGGCGATTATTTGGGGGACATCCGAACCACGGCGCTGGATAGCGTGAATTTGTTTGCGGCGGATATGAACTCCCATGATCTGCAGGGGCAAGAATGGATCATGCTGTCGGGCAGAGCATCGGTGGAAGCACTTCGGGAGGAGGCGATCCGTTTT
>JAZRIH010000109.1:0-4974 GCA_045645175.1 Eubacteriales bacterium
CCGCAAAGCAAACGGTCCATGGGATAATCGGCTTCCATATCTCGCTTGATATCTGCGATTGCGGTCAGCTGACCTTCGGTTTCATCATACTCAAAGGTGTCGGCAAATTCCCGATCCATAGCATCGTCAGGCAGGAAGGCAAATCCTTTTTTACGCAGACGGACAGCATACAGTTGGATCAGTTCTTTTGCCATTTCCTTGGTTGCCGCCTTCGCTTTGGCTTTGGCTTTTCCCCATTCAGCGCCGCCCATTCGGGACAGTCGCACAGCGCTGTCATCGCCGCCGCTTCCGATATACTTAGATAGCATATCCAACTGGTTACAAGGCAGATACAGCATATCATCGCCTGCGTAGCGGATCTTTACAAAATCACGGCGAATGCCTGCTACGGTAAGGCTTTCCAAACCCAAGTACTGACCGATACCGTGTCCCGAATGGACCACGAGGTCGCCTTCGGTCAGGTCGGTATACGCCATAATTTTTTCGGCGTTGGTCTTTTTATTATTGGAGGAAGATTTATGTCCGCTCTTATGCTTACCCGATACACCAATTCCGCCTTTGCAGACAGACAGTGCGGCAAACTTGGCAAAACGCAATTCAAATCCGGGAACAGAGGGGGCAATCGCAATCTGAATTTCTGCGTTTGCATCATTAAGAGATGCAGAAATTTCTTGCTCTACCAAGGCAGACAGCAGATTTTTGGCACTTTGATTACCCTCGCACAAAATAGCGATCTTATAGTGTTTGGAGCGATAATCAGCAATCTCCTCCAACAAAAGGGGGAAATTGTCGGCAAAACCTGTAGTCTGGGTGCTTTGGAAGGTAAACAACCCTGCCAGCTCCATGCCCGACATAGACACCGTAAAGCTGTTGATCAAGACGGCGGTACGGCTCTTCAACCATTCCTCAAACCATGCCGCGGAGCGAGTATGCTCTGCATAATCGGCATTGAGGAGTCCTGCTTCCAGAAGCGACACCATGCTTTCGTTCTCGGTAAACTCATAGGCACGCAGACGCTCACCCAAGGCAGAATAGTCTTCTGCAATCACCAATGCATCCGAATCAAAATAATCGATCAGACACTCTTTTTGCGGGTACAGTCTAGAAAAATACTTATCAATACAGGAAAGCTCACGACCGCTTGCCAGCGCTTCTGCTTCTTCCAGCAGAGCTGCCTTTGCGCTGTCACTTCTTCCCCGTTTTCTAGCTTCGGAGAGGATCACTTCTCTCAGCATTTGCTTATCAGAAGCGGTGAGGATCATTTCTCGAACGGGCGCAAGGGTCAGCTCTTCTACATCATCGGTGCGGCGCTGACTCATCACGTCGAAGAAGGACATTCGGTCAATCTCATCGCCGAAAAACTCCATACGGACAGGACGATCCAAATTAGGCGGGAAAATATCCAAAATATCGCCGCGTCTGGAATACTGACCTTGAGATTCCACCATTTCTACTGCAGTATAGCCGCACTCTGCCAAGAACGCACAAAGCTCAGCTTGATCGCAAGGCTCGCAGAGATGCACACAACGGATTTTAGATGCCAGCAGATCTTGCGGTAAGGTATACTGGATCGCTGCATCGGGAGTGGTCAGCACCACATCACAGGTGTTGTTCAAAACCGAATACAACACCGATAGCCTCTCATGCTCGTACTCATGAGAGGCTGTGATGTTTCGCAGCATAAAGTCCCGAAGGGGATACCGTTTGCAAATAAGTCCCCAATCGGAGAGCGCGCTCATTTGTCTGGACGCTTCTTTTTCGTTGGGAACGATCAGTAAAAGCGGAGAATTCTTCTGTGTGCGATCCTCACAAAGAGAAGCGATCAGCATTGATCGCGCACCCTCGGACAGACCGGTGACCAGCACAGGGAGAGGGCGATTCCGCTTTTCACGGAGCTTGGCAGAGAGTTCTTTATACTCTCTCTGCTCCTTCATAAAGTGTTCTAAATGACGAATCATAAAAATTTGAAAGTATCAATCAATTGAAGCGATTCATTGCTTCATCGGTTTTGCCCGAAATAATCAGGCGGCAAGCGTCAATGGATTTATCTGCCACATCGGCAATTACCTTGCGCTCATCTGCGTTAAAGTTGCTCAGCACCCAAGCGGCAAGATCATATTCTGGATGAGGCTTTTGTCCTACACCGATCTTGATGCGGGGAAAATCAGAAGAACCTAACTGCTCGGTAATGCTCTTGAGTCCCTTTTGTCCGCCATGACTTCCCTTTCTCCGCACACGCATTTTTCCTACGTCCAGAGAGATATCGTCAGAGATTACCAAAATCTGCTGAGGAGGAATCTTATAAAAGGATGCGGCAGCGGCAACTGCTTCACCGGAGGCATTCATGTAGGTTTGAGGAAGCATCAACAGTACACGCTTATCTGCAATCATAGTTTCTGCAATCAGCGCCTTATACTTGCTCTTATTTACGGCAACACCCAGTTTCTTGGACAGCGCATCCATGCAAATGAAGCCTGCGTTATGACGGGTATTCTCATATTCTTTTCCGGGATTGCCCAGACCTACGATCATCCATTCTACAGGGCCGGATGCGGTAGGTTTTTGTGATTCGATTTGCTTAAAAATATCGAAAATATTACTCATGTCTTTTGATTCTTTTCCTTAAATGTTTTTGCCCAGCCCTCTTTGTTCACCTGACGTGCTCTTGCAATGCCCAAAGCATTTTCGGGAAGATCGTCGGTAATGGTAGAGCCAGCGGCAGTATATGCACCGTCCCCGATGGTAACCGGTGCGATCAGATTGGTATTGCAACCAATAAATGCATCGTTGCCAATCACACAGCGTGCTTTGGTATATCCGTTATAATTGGAGGTAACCGTTCCGCAGCCGAAATTTACTCGCTCACCCACATCGGAATCACCGATATAGGTCAGGTGAGATGCATGGGAATCTGCACCAATAGTGGAGTTTTTGATCTCCACGAAATCACCGATCTTCACGCCGCTGCAAAGATGGGAGCCCGGGCGAATGTGACAAAACGGACCAATCTTTACATTATCTTCCATCACAGACTGATACATCTGGGTGGCGTTGATGGTACAGCCATTTCCTACGGTACTCGATTCAATCACAGTAGAGGGACCAATTACACAATTTTCGCCGATTACAGTATTCTGACGAATCTGTGTATTGGGATAAATACGAGTTCCGCGTCCGATTTTGGCAAAGGGCGAAATCAGGATTCCGTCAAGTGACGAAAAGATTACGCCTTTTTCGATAAATTCCATAATGGAACGAATATTTAAGGTATTTACCAATTCGAAGAAGTCCAGCAATGTCTTTACAGACATAAGCTCGCCTTCGGAAAGAACGCCTTCCTCATAGAGTGCAGGCACGGTCTCAAAGCATATCGTAAAATCATCGGGAAGCCCCAGTAAATTCAATTTTTGGATAATCATTTCAGAAGTTAACATGACGTTCTCCTTAAAAATAGATATACAGTATTATTGTACATTATATTAGGGGATTTTTCAAGGATATTCATAAGATTTCTTTTTAACTTTTTTGCAGACTAAAAGTTAATATTTTGTAAACATTTTCAAACTTTTCGCATTTTTTATTTTTTTGTGCTATAATGAAAAAGCAAGTGCGCAATTTTATATTTTTATCCAACGGAGGTAAAAAAGCATGGCAAACAAATATTGTTACCTGTTTACTGAAGGTAACGCAAAAATGCGTGAGCTGCTGGGCGGTAAGGGTGCAAACCTTGCAGAAATGACCCACATCGGTCTTCCCGTTCCCCAGGGCTTCACTATTACTACCGAAGCCTGCACTCAGTATTATGAAGATGGCAGACAGATCAACGACGGTATCATGGCAGAGATCATGGAATACATCGAAAAGATGGAAGGCATTACCGGCAAGAAGTTCGGCGACAAGGTTAACCCCCTGCTCGTTTCCGTTCGTTCCGGTGCTCGTGCTTCCATGCCCGGTATGATGGACACCATCCTGAACCTGGGTCTGAATGAAGAAGTTGTTGAGGTTATCGCTGCTAAGTCCGGCAACCCCAGATGGGCTTGGGACTGCTACAGAAGATTTATCCAGATGTACCCCGACGTCGTTATGGAAGTCGGCAAGAAGTACTTCGAAGAACTCATCGACAAAATGAAGGAAGAAAAGGGCGTTACTCAGGACGTAGACCTGACCGCTGATGACCTGAAGACTCTGGCTAACCAGTTCAAGGCAGAGTACAAGGCTAAGCTGGGCACTGACTTCCCCTCTGATCCTAAGGAACAGCTCTTCGGCGCTATCAAGGCCGTATTCCGTTCTTGGGACAACCCCCGTGCAAACTACTACAGAATGCAGAACGACATCCCCTACTCTTGGGGTACTGCTGTAAATGTTCAGTCCATGGCATTTGGTAACATGGGCGAAGACTGCGGCACTGGCGTTGCATTTACCCGTAACCCCGCTACCGGCGAAAAGCAGATGATGGGTGAGTTCCTGACTAACGCTCAGGGCGAAGACGTTGTTGCAGGCGTTCGTACTCCCATGCCTATCGCACAGATGGCTGAAAAGTTCCCCGCTGCTTTCGCTCAGTTTGAAAATGTTTGCAAGATCCTGGAAAATCACTACCGTGACATGCAGGATATGGAATTTACCATTGAAAACAACAAGCTGTACATGCTCCAGACCCGTAACGGCAAGAGAACCGCTGCTGCTGCTCTGAAGATCGCTTGCGACCTGGTTGACGAAGGCATGATCACCGAGCAGGAAGCTCTGCTCCAGATCGACCCCAAGTCTCTGGACGCTCTGCTGCATCCTCAGTTCGACGCTAAGGCTCTGAAGTCCGCTGAACCTATCGGTCAGGCTCTGGCTGCATCTCCCGGTGCTGCTTGCGGCTCCGTTGTATTCACTGCTGAGGACGCAGTTGAGCACGGCAAGAAGGGCGAAAACGTAATCCTGGTTCGTCTCGAGACCTCTCCCGAGGACATCGAAGGTATGCACTACGCT
>JAZRIH010000110.1:0-2001 GCA_045645175.1 Eubacteriales bacterium
GGTGAAGTTCGAAAAAAACATCACGAAGAACCGGTGCAGGCTCCTGTATGGATGGTTCCTCAAAGTGGGATATTCGTTTTTTGTCAAGGGCAAGAGCTCGTGCATCTGAACTTAAACCGGAAACTAGATGATAAACATCCAGAGCAAGCAAAGGCGTAATATGAAGCGAACGAAGGTTAGATACATAACGATCTATTTCCGCATCAATGTCTGCTTGCGCTTTGGCAATGTGTTGTTCATAAGCCGCAGTCTCTGCGCAGTTCAGCTGCGCAAGGGTGATCGTTCCATCTGCAATTCGCTGACAAAATGCCTGCGCATCAGTCTGTGTTGCAAAGCGAAGACTGTATTCGGTCGAACTGTTTTCTTCCTGTCCGGTGATAGGGGACGAACGGGACACATACAAATACCAAGGATTCTCTTGATATACGCCATCCAGATAAGCATTGCATTTAAGCTCGAAGCGGAAACCGTTCTTACGCGCTATTCCAGCTGATGTAAAGTGCATGCACTTCACGCCCCTTCCATGCGGAATAATTTGTAAATTGGAACAATGTTCCAAATACACAAAAGGATGTTTTTACCATATCGGCGCAAAAACCGCGCCGACAAAGAAGCATCTAAGGTATCTGCCGACAGAAATCTCACCTATCGCTCCGGAGACAGAGGTTGTCGATTCTTTGCAGCCCCTTCCCCTTTTTGGCGCTCAGCGGTTTGAATCATATGGCCAAGAGGCTCTTTTACCGGAAGATATTCGGACAAATCAAAGCCTATGGAGTCCAATGATGCAAGCAATATTCGCCAATTGCTTTGGCACCGAGGATTATAGTCTCTACGGCTAAAAAACGATTCCATACTCATCTCTGTAAAGGGCGCTTCCTTCACATCTGAAATCGCGATTGTGATGATATAAGAAGGCATTAGCCAGACCGTTCCCGGGCGCGCAGGGTCATTTGCTTCAATATCGATGGTGGCAGATAGACTTGCTTCCTTTTTATGAACAGCTTCTTGCTCAGCCACAACTACCCCACGCGGCCCTTCAAAGATAGCCACTTTCTGGTAACGAAAAGCCTCTTTCTTGCACTCGGAACGAAGCAACGCATCTAAATCGTAGATTTTGAGTTTCTTGGGTTCCATAGCGCATTCCCGCCTTTCTATCGTTCTGGACTCTCAGGATAATGAAATTTTTTAACCGAAGTTGGTTTTACCGTTTTTGCATTCGCAATGGTTTGCTCCAAGGTTTTGGCAGGCATCAGCGCAGCATCGATACGATCGGTAAACTGTACCAATGCTGCACGGCGAAAGCTTTCCTCTGACTTGGCACTTCCCCAGCCTGAGATAATATCACCGTATAACGTACCTTCACATTCGCGAAAGCCATTGGATATCTTCCCGTCTTTCAGCTGCAACCATTGATCGTCACCGTATTGCACAATCTTTTTCCCGCAGCAGTAGACTGCAGCTTCACCCTGCGTAACACTATAGCGAATACGCTTTACGTGAAGGAAATCAAGTGCATGGAAGATGGTATCCAGCTGCTTAACATACCCGGGATGTGCATTTGCCCACTCAATTGCCCGAATGGGTTGGTACCAGTCTTTTTTACTGCAGGTTTGATCCTTCACAGGCTTTAACAGCCCTGTAAGCAAGGTTTTTGCTTGAGGCGAGGTGCGCTCCGGGGCATTGTGCCATGCGCCGGTGAGTGGCGCATTCCAGTGTCCAGTCAAAAAATTAGACAGATGTACTGCTGCCTGTTCAGGTTTGGACAATGATACGAATCTTGCTTCAAATACATTGCTATCAGGTTCCGTCTGAAAACAATACATGCTTGGTGCTGCGGGAAAATGTGCGATTCTTATACATTGATCACGGGAGAGATTTTTCCCCGGAGCGAAAAACTCGTCCGATGTGGTAATAAAATTGATCTCGTTATCACCGGCGTACTCCGTTACAAGCATCAGGCTTTGCTGCATATAAGAACGCAGGTCTAACCCAGTGACAGAT
>JAZRIH010000111.1:0-2908 GCA_045645175.1 Eubacteriales bacterium
TGGACTCCTTACCCCATTCCTTGGCACGCAACACTGATCATTTATAAACCGCTAAAAGCCCCCTGCAATGCAGGAGGCTTTTGTGATATCCCCCACAGGACGAGGGAACGAATGCAGATCGAAAAGGGCATAAATGTCCCCGGAACAGATTGGTCTGCTCCGGGGATCAGAGGTTCTTGTCACCTGCAGCCAGATTATCGACGGCCACCGAAGGGCATAGGGGTGAACAAACGGTCCAGAGGATAGCTGAACACCGATGTCACCAACATGGCAGGCAGAGCGCCGTCGATGCCGAATTCGGTGCGGAACAAAATGGTCAGCACGCCAAAGAGAATGCCGTACGCCATCCCCGCCTTGGGACAAATGGGCGCCGATGTGCGGTCAGAGGCAAAATAGATCAGCACCAGCAAGAAAGATCCACTAAAGAGGTGAGCGCCTACATAGTAGTAGACCGACATGGTATCGGGGGCAAGAAGATAGGCGGTGATCGCCGCACTTGCAATTCCCAAAACGGGAATCTGCCAATGGATGTGTCGGCGCAGGAGAAGATAGCCGCCGCTCAACAACAGCAGGATCGATGCCACTTCACCCATGTTGCCGTCCATCCGTCCGAAGAGCATATCGGTAACGGACAGCTCGGGTTTATCTCCCGCACGCAGGAGAGAGAGGAGTGTTTTGCCATTTTCGCTGTCTACGATCAGGGGATAGCGTCTTGCCTCGGAAAAAATCAGCAGGAAGCATCCCACCAGCGCAGGCAGAGAGATGGGAAAATACACCTCGGAGCCCATGAGCATCAAAAGCACCACCGCAACCAGATCGGCGATCAAAAGCAACCAAATGGGGAGGGTGGAGGGCATGGGCAGGGCGATCAAAATGCCTACCACAGCACTGCGCAGGCTGTACTGCCCTTTTATAGGGCGTTTGAAAATTTTCTTTTGGACAAAGCGGCCCAAGAAATTCAATCCGAAAACCATCAACCCTGACAGCAGGATGCGCAGAAGGGCTTGCCATCCAAAAAGCACCGTTGCCCACACCGTCAAAGGAACCAGTGTCACCAAAAACTCCAGATGATGGGAGGAAGGATTATCATATCCGTGGAGCTGAGGCTCCATAGGAAGAGCGTTCATACAGTAGAATCACACCTTTCGCAAGAGGTCAGCCTCTTGTCTTGCACGCAAGACATAGCGGCGCAAAGGGATCAGAGAAGGACACACATAGGAGCATACGCCGCAACCGATGCAGTTGGCCGCATCTCTCCTATCACCGCCCAATAAGGACCAACGGGAGCGTTGTGGCTGGAAGCGATAAGGATGCAGATACATCGGGCAAGCCTCCGCACATTTGCCGCATCGAATGCAGTCTTCTTCCTCAGCCCCATCGGGAGCAGGCGTCAGCACGGTCACAGAGCGGTCAATGATGTCCGGCAAAGCCGCACCGCTCATCAGACCACCGCAAACAGGGGAAGTCTTGCTGGGCTTCACCAGCACCTTGCGCTCCTCGTCCTCTTTTTCGGGGGCAGGAACACTCTTCCAAAGGCCCAGCTCCCACAAATCGGAAAGCGGCATTCCCAAAGGAAGATCGTACACCGATGCACTTCCCTCCTCCCAAATGGTGGTTCTCACACACAGACGGGGGGTTCCTGTGGCAAAAAGCTGATGGACTGCCACACAGCACTCGGCATCGATGAGGAAAAGTCCCGCCGCTTCGGGTTTGGAACGGGTGGACAGCTCGCGCTGGCAAAAATAGCGGGTGAGCATTTTATAATGATAGGTAGGATAGCGATTTTCCAGCTTTTCCACCGCAATCAAGCGGCTTTCCTGACAAGCATCCACAACAGCCTCAATCACCTGCGGAAAGGCTTTGTCGCAGAGAATTGCACCCTCCCGCAAAGAGAGCAGACGCAGAAGAATCGCAAGGCCACCTGCAATCTCCCGGGCATATTCCAGACCCAAGGAGGAAAGGGTAAGCGAAGCGGGATCGGGTTCCATCAAAGACACCGCCGCCATGCGCAGTTTGCCGTTTTGGGACAGTTCCAGAAGATGAGCCAGATGATCGGCCAAAATGGTGCCATCGGCCTCCGTCAGGCCCGCATTGCGGATCTCGGCAAGAAGCTCTTCGGGAGTGGCTTCCAACAAAGTTTTATTGGTGCGCTTGCCGAAGGGAATCCCCTCAGTCGCAGGAATCTTCCCTGCTTCTTCGGGTGTGCAGGCAGTAATCTGCACCAGACCGTTAGATGCATCGGTAACTCTACCCGAAATGGTAGCAAGCTGTATGCGATCGGCAATCGTTCCCACACGCTGACCCAGAGCAACATAGTCGCCCGTAGCAACCGTCGGATTGTCCGCACGCAGACAGACCCGAGGGGCTTCCGCAGCTTTTGCTTGCAGATTGCCTTCAGCCGGGGAAAATACGATTCCGCCGTGAAAAATACTCATAAATAACCTCGTTAAATCAAGTTCGAAGAATAATAAACGCAAATTGTATTTGAACGATGATATTATAATACATACTGTTGCAAAAATCAAGGGAAAAATCATGAATTATTGGTGAATTCCGAGAAGCGAAAAAAATCGAAAAAAATTTTAAAAAAGGGGTTGACAAATCGAAATGTTTGTGTTAGAATAATCAAGCGTTGAGCGAGAGCTCAAAAAGCAAATGGCGGAGTAGCTCAGTTGGCTAGAGCAACCGGTTCATACCCGGTAGGTCATGGGTTCAAGTCCAATCTCCGCTACCATAATGGCCCGTTGGTCAAGCGGTTAAGACACGGCCCTTTCACGGCTGTAACATGGGTTCGATTCCCGTACGGGTCACCAAAAAGAAAAGTGGACACACAGTGTCCACTTTTTCTTTTTGTTTTAATCTTTAGAACGGGAATCGAACCCGAGAGGGCTTTTGCCGTGAAGAAAAC
>JAZRIH010000112.1:0-6041 GCA_045645175.1 Eubacteriales bacterium
CCTATACCACTCCCCCGATTTTCGCAGGCACCACCCATGCAGGCCTCACCTCCCCCGCTTTTGCTCTGTTGATTCCGGGCGAGGAATCTCTCCAAGGTTACTACCGTCAGCGCGGCTATGACCGCACCGCCTCCATTCGCAAAGCAGACGCACCCGATTATCCTGCCCATCTTGCTCAAGGAAAAGGCGCAGAGCCCGTATTCCTGAAACCCGAATCCTTCTATCAATTGTCTGTCAAAATGTATCAGCCCGATCCTCTTCCCGTAGATACCGCTCTGTGGAAGGCGATCGATCTGCCTAATCCCCCCACAATCACCCCGTATCTATCCCATTTCATGCAATAATTGAAAGGAACAGTTATGATCTATATTTTTCTTGCCGACGGCTTTGAGGAAATCGAAGCCCTCACCCCCGTAGACATCTTCCGCCGTACGGGACTGGAAACCCGTACCGTATCCATCACCAACCAACACACCGTTGTCGGCTCTCACAATATTGCCGTATTGGCAGACATTCTTCTGAAAGACGCCGATCTTTCCGATGCCGATCTGCTTCTTCTGCCCGGCGGTATGCCCGGCACTAAATATCTGGGCGAGTGCAAGCCCCTCTGCTCTGCAGTTGCCGCCCACGCCAATGCCGGCAAACCCACCGCCGCGATCTGCGCAGCTCCCTCCGTACTGGGCAAACTGGGCCTGCTCCGCGGCAAGGAAGCCATCTGCTATCCCGGATTCGAGGACACCCTGGAAGGCGCAACCATCCCCATGAAAAAAGTCGTCCGCGACGGCAACATCGTCACCGCCGCAGGCATGGGCGTTGCCCTTGAATTTGCGCTGGAATGTCTGAATCTTCTGGGTCATAAAGACGATGCCGCGCGCATCAAAACTGCCGTGATCGCAGACTAAATCCTTCATTAATGTATTTTTCAGAAAGGAGCCACTCATGTCTGGTCAATCTTTTTCCACTAAAAATCTCCGCGAACAGAAGAATAACTTACGAAAAATTTATTATGCCAAGCGTGAGGCGTTAGCTCCCGACGAAAAGGAGCGCCGCGACAAACGCATCTGCAATACTTTTTTGAATCTTGTGTCCTATCGCTACGCGAAAACAATTCTGCTCTACCATCCTCTTTTCGGCGAAGTAGATACCCGACCTATCATCACCCGTGCCCTTGCCGACAAAAAGGCAGTGGCACTCCCCCGATGTAATCCCGAAAAACGGGGACTCATGGATTTCTACTACATCCAAAGCGAAGATGATCTGGAGCTTGGCTTGCACGGAATCATGGAACCCCGCACCGATCTCCCCAAATTCGATCCCGATGCCTCTCACACCGGTGTACTCATGGCAGTTCCCGCTCTCTCATATGACAAAATGGGATTTCGTCTGGGCTACGGCAGAGGATATTACGATCGCTATTTGGAACACCGTGAATTTACCACTGCCGGACTCATCTACTCCGATTTTATGGAACCCAATCTCCCTCGGAGTAAATATGATCTTCCCGTCCATTTTATCATCACAGAAAAGGGGGTATTATTCATTGAATAAGCTTCACCCCACCACCAAACCCTCCCTTCTTTTGCTCACCGTCTTCGGATTGTTGGCGCTGTCGGGCTTCCTCTCCAAACGCGCCACATCGGTTTCCGAGCTGTTTTTCACCACCATGATCCTGCAAGTGGTGATCTTCATCCTCCCCGCACTTTTCTATTGCTTGCTCCGCAAACGCAAACTCACCCATACCAGTTATACTTTTGCACCCCTCCCTCTGCGTCCCCTCTTTTTGTTTGCGGCATTCGGCGCATTGGTGCTGGGCAGTATGCTGATCAATATCGGCATCACCGCCATTGCAGGTACTACCGAAGAATTCAGCAATTCCGCGTCCTCTACTCTTACGGGAATTACCGGTGCATCCAGTGCGATCTATGTAATTTTTTCATTTTGTATTATTCCCGCCGTCGCAGAAGAATTTTTCTTCCGTGGCATTCTGCTGTCTGAGTATACCGAAGCCAATTCTTCCGCCGCTTTTTTCCTCACCTCTCTGGCATTTGCCGCCTCTCACTTTGATATTTATCAGTTCCCCGCCTATCTGTACAGCGGACTGATCCTTGCATTTTCTTTGCGTATTACCCGTAATCTTCTCGCCCCCATCCTCCTTCATACCGCCGCTAACCTATTTAACATCTTCCTCCTCCCCTATCTGTGGCAGGTTACGCTCGCTCCCTTAGGTGTGCTCTTTGCACTGTTTATTCTGGCAGGACTACTGTTGATCATCACTCTGGTATTCATGAGGGAAGCCGAGCAGATCTACATGGAATATGCTACCGACCCCCGTCGGGAAAAAGATCGTTTTTCAGCTCCCAACACATTCCTCTCTACATTGGGACACGGCATTTTAACGCCCCCTTATCTGGGCGCAATGCTGCTGGCACTGATCATTGCCCTCTTAACCTGATTTTTTCAAATCTATATGAAAAGGATCTGTGAATATGAAATTCAAGAAACCCCTTGACTCCGAGCGTTCTCAAAATCTCTCTGAAGAACCCTCCCCCACCCCTCTTCAGGAGTCCCCCGACACCCCCCAAGAGGATCAAACCATCTCCGAGCCAACATCTGATCATGTTGAGGATGCACTGAATCATCCGGAGATCTTTCAAACCGGTGATCTTACTGACATTATCAATTTTGCTCCTCCGGAAGAATCTCCTGCAGATTTCTCCTTGCTCAAGGGAGAATTGCCCGAAACACTCAATGAGCGTGAAGCCGACGAAAGCGCCCTTTCCTTCGACGATCTGACCGTTGAGCCTGTCGAGGAAGAAAAAGGTCCCCGTATTGTCCACAGACGGATCGTCAAGCAAGAAAAAGGCGGTGCCCTCAAGCGCATCACCTTTGGCATTGTCTACACCATCTCGGTTATTTGTGTAGGCGTTATGCTGGCACTGACCATGATTTCGGTGGGCAACGATATTTTCGCATTTGTAAAAGACGATTCCCTTTATGAGGTCACCATCAAGGACTCCAAAATGAGCCTGAAGGATCTCTCCGAATATTTGGAAGAGGAAGGGATCATCAAGTATCCTATGGTATTCCGCCTGTACGTCGGACTGAAAAATGAGGGTGAGCTTTCGTTGCAAGAAGGCACCTATATGATCTCTCCTTCCTACAACTACGACAAGATCTTACTGTCCCTCAATCCTCCACCTCCTCAGGAAGAAGTGACCATTACCATTTCCGAGGGTATGACCATTGACGACATGATCGATATCTTCGTAGACAAGGGCATCGGTACCCGCGAAGGATTTGTAGATGCCATCGAAAACGGTGAATTCGATTACTGGTTCCTGGAAGATCTCCAGCCCAATAAGGATCGATTCTATCGCCTGGAAGGCTATCTCTATCCCGACACCTACCGCTTCTTCACCAACTCCTCCGAGGAGGCTGTTCTGAAGAAAATGCTCAACAACTTCAAGAAAAAGATTCCCAAAACTTATAAAGAGGAATGTGAAAAACTGGGACTGACCATGGATCAGGCAGTCATTTTGGCATCTCTGATCGAAGCGGAATGCTTGTGGATTGCCGACTTCCCCTTGGTTTCGGGCGTATTTTATAATCGTTTGAACGACTCCTCCTTCAACGGACGCTTCGACTCGGACGCTACCATTCAGTATTATCTCCGTCACACCACCGGCTCCCGTAAGGAAGATCTCACCGAGGAAGATCTGCAGATCGACTCCCCCTACAATTCCCGTTTGTACGGCGGCTATCCTCCCGGACCCATCTGTAGCCCTTCTGTAAACGCCCTGATGGCAGCAATCTATCCCAACACCGAAGACGGTTATAAGTATTTCGTTGCACAGGCAAACGGCTATAACCTGTATGCCAAGACCTATTCTCAGCATCTGAAAAACATCGAAACTGTCCGCAAGGAAAAGGAAAACTAATCCACTCCCCTTCTCACACTTATGTGTGAGAAGGGGTCTTTTTATCACCGAATAATCCATCAAATTTGCGAAATCTTTGTGAAAATCATTGACAGAAGATAATTTTCATAGTATAATGATTGTATCTATCCTCTAAAAAAGAAAGTGATACGCACATGAAAAAGAAACTCCTTGCGACATCGCTGGCACTTCTCTTGACCCTGCCTATGTTCACCCTTACCGCTTGCGGAGAGTCCGATCCCAATGCTCCTTCGGGCTATATCACCGCATCCAACGAAAAAGTGGAATACTCCCTGTTTGTTCCTAAAAATTGGGTAGTCGATACCACCGAAAACAGCATGATGGTCACCGCTCGCGTTTCCGAGCAGGACACCTCCAACATTTCCATGGTCGCTTATACCAACGAGACCTACGAAGTGAAGACCGACAAAGACGGAAAGCAGATCTCCCCCGTTCCCGAATATTGGGATGACTACAAGGAAAGCCTCATCGCCCTCTTCGACAAGGACAGCGAAGGCAAATCCACCTTCGTCCTCAACGAAGACGCATCGGGCAAGACCATGCTGGTAGGCAATGAAGGTCTCGGCTCCCCTGCTACCGGCTACTCCTACTCCTACACCGCTACTCTTGGTGAAGTAGAGCTGCAGTACCTGCAGGTAATCATCTACCGTAAAAACACCTTCTATATCTTCACCTACACCTCCACCCCCGATCGCTATGAAAATGCCATCGAGGACGTAGAAGGCATCCTCTCCTATATCATTTTGCCTTGATGAATCCTTTTATTTATTTGGATAATAGTGCCACCACCCCCCTCTGCTCTGAGGCTGTGGAGGCAATTCATTCTGCTACCGAGTGTTATTACAACCCTTCCTCCCTCCATTTCGGCGGTCAAGCCGCCCACAAGATGATGGAAGAAGCGCGTAAGCAGATTTTGGCGGCATTGGACGTTAGACTCCCCGCTACCCGTCGGGTGATCTTCACCTCGTCCGGTACAGAAGCCAACAATCTTGCTATTTTCGGCACCATTCGTGCCAAGAAATTCCGTTTTCTCCCCCGTGTGATCACCACAGACAGCGAACACCCCTCGATTTTGGAGCCTTTAAAGTTCCTTGCCGACAAAGGCGAGATCGAACTGGTGTCACTCTCCACCAAGGGCGGAAAACTGGATCTTGCCCAGTTACAGTCTGCCCTCAACGAGCGTACCGTACTGGTCACCCTCATGCAGGTTAACAATGAAACCGGTGCGGTCTACGATCTTGCCACCGCATTCATGATGGTCAAGCGGCTCTGTCCCACGGCCATCACCCACACCGACCTGACCCAAGGCTTTTTGAAGGTGCTCCCCAAGGGTGGCTACGATAAGTTGGGCGCAGACATGATGACCATCAGCGGCCATAAAATCCATGCTCCCAAGGGTATCGGTGCACTCATCGTTTCTGCCGATCTACTGAAATCCAAGCGACTGATCCCCCACCTCTACGGCGGCGGTCAGGAGGGCGGACTAAGATCGGGTACCGAAAACGTCATGGGCATCGCCGCGATGGGCGCCGCCGCCAAGGCAGGAAAAGCTCTGGCACCGTCTTTCCAAGAAAAGATGATCGCTCTGCGAAAGGTGTTCATCGATGCACTCCCCGAAAACGTGCAGGTCAACACCCCCGATCAGCGATCGAACCACATCATCAGCATCACCCTTCCTTCTATCAAGAGTCAATCCGCACTCAACGCACTGTCCGCTATGGGCGTATTTGTTTCCAGCGGCTCTGCCTGCTCCTCCCACGGCGGTCACGGTAGTTATGTCCTGCTTGCCTACGGTCTGACTCCCAAAGAAGCTGATTGCACTCTGCGCATCAGCCTGTCCCGTTTTACCACCGATCAAGAACTTCTCACCGCCGCAAACGGGGTGAAAGAAGTTTGTGATAAACTAATTCCCATTCAATGAACGAAGAAAGAGGTACTCACATGACCAAGAAAATCATCGCATGTCTTCTCGCCGTGGTTACGCTGCTTCCTCTTGCTGTAGGATGTAACAAAACCGCACCGGAAGTAACCACTGTTGCTACTACCACCACAGCCGCAACCACCTCGTTCCCCCGCACCCCC
>JAZRIH010000113.1:0-5347 GCA_045645175.1 Eubacteriales bacterium
CCGTATGTACATGCGCTTTGGTAAGACCAACCCCAGCACTCCCACTACTGTTACTTTGGCAATTGAAGACTTCGGTTACGGCATCGCAGAAGCAGGCGGCAGCCGCGTACACATCCATGACGATTGGCTGGCCGGAAACAAGGTTGACTTCGACTGTCTGACCCACGAGTTCGCTCACATTATCCAGGGCGGTTGGGTTGGCAACCACGTTCCTTCCAAGGGCACCGATACCTACATGATCGAGCGTTTTGCTGACTACTGCCGTTTCCTGTACAGCTATCAGAACGGTAAGTACAACGACCTTGGCTGGGAACTGCAGACCATCAACGGCGAAGGCTCCTACGACAAGAGCGTACGTTTCTGGGTATGGCTGGACTACACTTACTCCACTCCTGAAAAGGATATCATTCAGGTAATGGCTGAAAAGATCGCTGCTAAGGACCGTAACTTCACCGCATCCAAGTGGGAACCCACCGGCTCCGCATGGACCACTGTATTCAAGGGTACCGGCGCTGAAGGCAAGACCATCCACGATCTGTGGGCTGAGTACGAAAAGGATCCTATGGCGAAGCTGAGCTCCAAGGCTAACCGCGCTGGTTCTCTGTCTCCCCTGCTGAAGAGTGTTCCTCTCCGTACCGCACTGAGAGAGCGTTACGCTTCTTTGGATTCCTACCTCAACTGCAACTAATTCAGTATCTATTAAAAAGATCCCTCCTTTGGGAGGGATCTTTTTAGATATATTTTATCACAGAAAGGCAACCTCTATGAACAAACTCCCTATCGAAAATTATCCCGACTTCCTGGATTTTGACAATCCCGAAACCATTCTCCCTCTCTTCAATGTAGACGAGATCACTGATGGAATCGAAAAGAAGGTTATGCCCGCCGAAAAGCAGATCTATTTCAGCAAGACCGTAAACGGCACTCCGTTTTCGCTGACCATTGATCTGTCGGGCGCAGCCGGTCACACCAAGCCTTGGCAGATCGTTATTGCAGCCAAGCTGTTCTGGTACTGCTATCCTCAGATGTACGCTCGCTTTGCTACTGAGACTTCTCCCACCGATGTTATTCTCTTCATTGAAAACTTTGGCTACGAAGTTGCTGAAGCATGGGAAAATAAAGTACACATCCACGACCAGTGGCTGGAAGGCTGTCCCATTGACTTTGACTGTCTGACTCACGAATTTGCGCATACTGTTCAGAGCGATTGGCTGGAAGAGCATATGCCCTTCTTCGAAGATGACTCTTACATGGTTGAACGCTTCGCTGACTTCTGCCGTTACCTGTACGCTTATCGTGACGGCATGTTCAACGATCGCTGCTGGGAAATCCAGACCATCGAATCCGAATCTAACTACCACGATTCTGTTCGTTTCTGGGTATGGCTGGACTACACTTACTCTACTCCCGAAAACGACATCTTTGCTAAGATGAATGCGCAGATCATGAGTGCAAAGTACTCCACCGCTGATTGGGAACCCAACGGCATTGCTTGGCAGGATGCATTCAAGGGCACCGATGCATACGGCAAGGATCTGCTCACTCTGTGGGATGAGTTCGCCGCTACCGAAATGTCCAAACTCTCTTCCCACGTTGCGAAGGGTGAAGAAACCTCTCCTCTGCTGAACGCTGTTCCTCTCCGTGAGGCTGCACGCGCTCGCTACGCAGATTCTCGCACCTACCTGAAGGTATAACTCTTATTTAACAAAATCCTCCAACGGAAAACCGTTGGAGGATTTTTTAGAGCTTAGATATTTCTTTTACAGTCAAGCAGTCACCGTCTACCGAAAATGCCACTCTGAAGTCAGCGAATTCAAAATGATACACTCTATCAGGATCGTTCTGATAAGCAGGACGGGGATCTTGCGCCAAAACATCGATCAATGCCTGCCGCTTAGACTCGGGAATCATTTTCAACAATTCCTCCGGAAACTCCACCTCTACTACGCCTTCCTTTTGTTGAAGCGCAAAGCCACCGGTGGCTTCGGGATGGGAATCCACATAGGCAAGATATGGCTTGATATCATAAATGGGCGTGCCGTCCATGAGATCGGCACCCGACACCACCAAGGTGGGACCATCGGGCGTATGGAGATTGATCTCCTCCAATTTCACCGAAGACAATCCGATTGGATTGGGACGATAGGGTGAACGGGTAGCAAATACACCCATTCGTTTATTGCCGCCAAGTCTCGGAGGGCGGACGGTGGGTGACCACGGCTTCCCTACGCTTTCGGAAAACTGCCACAGCAGCCACAAATGGGAATATCCTTCCAGCCCTCTCAAGGCTTCGGGAGAGCGAAATTCGGGTTCAAAGACAATGGTTGCACGCAAAGAATCCACCAGACCGCTTTGTCTGGGAATGCCGAATTTAGTTGGAAATTCGCTGCGAATGCGAGCGATGATTTGCAGAGTGGAGTGTTCCATAGTGTTTCTCTTTTCGTATAGTTCAGAATCGTTCTGCTCGGGTAGTCGGTTTATTTAGAAGCGAACCTTTACGCTGATTTTTTCCCCGTTGGACGGATAGGTAAAATAAGTAGTTTCGCTATCAGGCTCATATTCGAAGGAAAGCTCGGTAAGAGTCTTCCCTTCCTTGATTTGAATGGATTTCGGCGGACGGGCAGTATAAATACGCGCTGCTACTGTCATCTCGGAGGGTGAACGGGAATCAAACGTGAGCGAGCGCTGACCGTATACAATCTTCTCCGCTCTGCCCGATATCGCAATGATCTCACTGCCGCGGCTACGGTCGATGCGGGATACATCGTACCACAGACCTACGCTTCCCACTTCAAGGGTAGGATCTTCTACCACGGGAAGCAGATGATCGTACAGATGGATAAAGCTACCTTGCAGAGTGTCGGGTTTACTGTCGGGAGTTTCGTCCAACACAGCTGTCACGTAATAAGCACCGCGACGCAGAATCATAGATGCGGTAGCATTCATATTCAAGAGAGGCAGGACTGCTTCACGATAATCATCGGATGCCTTTGCATCTCTTGCCAGCAGCGTAGGATGCTTTCCAATTACTAACACACTTCCCTCGCCTACGGGATACAGACCTTCAGCAGGAGTTCTGCCCAGTCCAAGGGCTTCCATCAGATGCTCTGCGGGATTGGCATAACTATTTTCACCGCTGTTCCACCACTCACGAACCGAGTGGAAAGCATCAGTGCCGTCGCCTACATAAACGAGCAAGCCGCCACTACGCACCCAGCCTGCCAAAGCCTGGTGCAAATCGGGTGCAGAGGGTTTCATATACTCATAGGAAAGCACCAACACTTTATAGGGATCGGCATAGCCAGCAAAACGGCGGAGGTTGTCCAGCTGAATGGGTCTTGCGCAGACTCCCGCTTTGAGCAAAGGCAACGCCAAGCCGTAGAAGGGACTAAAAGTATCTCCCTCTGCTTCCCGCTCCTCAGGATCGCCTGCAGGATAATGACGCTGGAACATGGCAGAATCGGAAATGAAGATACCGACCTCTGCAGTTTTAGAAATCCACTCGCTATCGGGTTGATCCGCCATGTCACGGAGTGTATGCATCACCGAAAGGAGATTGGTTTTATAAATAGGAGGAATCCGCACCCGTTCGCCCTTGGGCATAAACTTTCCATGATTAGGGCCCTCAGGAAGATTTCCCGGAATGGGAATAGGCAGATCGTGTGCTCCGCCCTCGGCAAGATGTCTGCCGCGCATCACACGGGCAGGCCATGGGGAAACTTCAAAATCGCTGATCTCGGGATGGAAGAGCGATGCGGTAACGGTACGGTAGTAATTTTCTCTGTAATCCTTCCAGCTATGACGGGGATCGTCTTCAATGGGGTCAGCAAGATACCACATCCGTCTGCCGGTTCCTCTCACCAACTCTTGCATGACGCCATATTCCAAGAATGCGGTTTCGAAAGTGCGTTCTTTCTTTTCGCCTCGATAGATATTGCGGGTACGGGCAGTGCCTGTCCAGATCTGGGCAATATAGCCATCAATGGTAGGCAAATCAATCAGCGCCGATTCGGGAGAAACAATCTTCCACTGGGTATAATTGATCAGCGAATGGGTGGGCACATAGAAACGGAGCAATCTGCCGTATTTGACCATGGCGTACTCCTTGAGTTCGGAGCAAAGACGGTCAAGGGTACGGGTATAGAGGTACTGTTTCAGTTTAGAGGCACGATATTGGGCATCTGCCGATTCCTGCGGATCCTGCCAAGGTTCTTTGTAATAGATCTGCCACTCACGCTTGAATGCGTCGGAATAACCGGTTTCTACCCAAAATTCAGGCTCTTCCAAATGGATGGCTTCCACTCCCCAATCCACCGCCTTTTTCAGACCTGCGGCAAGATAGCGGGCAAAGCTGTTGGAAGGCACCATATAAGGAACGTCCACACCGTGTGCTTTTTCGGAACCGTCACGGTGGCGCTGACCTTCATCATGATGATCGATGCCGTCAAATTCTCCATAGAGATAGTCCTTATATTCGCCCCAGGACACGCCTGTCATCAGATGCACCACGTAGCCACGTTTCTTCCATGTGGCAATGCGTTCTTTCAGCCGATGGAAGCCGTAGACCATGACAAAGTCACTTTGCACGTCAAATATGGGATCAAAATCCGCTGATTCTTGTACGCCTGTCCGCTCTTGATTGCGATCGTATTCTTTCATGTTCTTTCTCCTTTGCCAATATTTCCGATGTAATGTATCTTCATTATATACGATTTTCCACCTTTTGTCAATAATCAATTCTTTGTTGCGGGAACAAGGAATTTTCACCATTTATATCTATTGGCTTGCATCGTAACTGAATTTATGCTATACTGTAAAAAAACGATTGAGGTATCCTTATGAATTATAGACTCGATAAATACGGCAACCGCCTTTCCATTCTTGGATTCGGTTGTATGCGTTTTCCCCGCAAACTCGGTGCCATTGACATGGCTGAAACTGAGCGCGAGATCATGACTGCTATCCATCAAGGGGTAAACTATTTCGATACCGCCTACATCTATCCCGGAAGCGAAGCCGCTTTGGGTGAGATTTTAGAGAAAAATGCTGTTCGTAACAAGGTGTACATTGCTACCAAACTTCCACATTATCTCATCAAAAGCCGAGAGAATCTTGATAAACTGTTTAATGAAGAGTTAAAGCGACTGCGCACTGATCATGTAGATTATTATCTCATGCATATGCTCACCGATGTCAATACGTGGGATCGACTGAAATCTTTGGGAATAAAGGAATGGATTGCTCAAAAGAAGGCAAGCGGCCAGATTCGTCAAGTGGGCTTTTCCTATCACGGCAACTCGGAGATGTTTTGCAAACTGATTGATGCATACGATTGGGATTTTTGTCA
>JAZRIH010000114.1:0-6313 GCA_045645175.1 Eubacteriales bacterium
TCCGACTTATCTGCTCGGGAGTAGTCTTACCGGATGCACCCTTCAGGTCAACGATCAAAGTGAAGGTTTCACCCAGAATATCACCGTACAGGTAGATCTGCTTGGAGGCAGCCATGGTCTTTACCTTGATGCCGTCAGTAATTTCGCACATATCGAAGTACATTTCCATGCTTGCGGTATCAGCGAAATCGAATGCATCGGGGAACTTGCTGTTAGCCATGTGAGTGTGAGGAACGGGTTCCTTAGTGGTTGCAGCGGGCTCAGTGGTAACGGTAGTGCCGCCGGTAGTAACAGAATCAACTGCACCGTTACAACCAACCAGCATCAGGCCCGCCATGAGCAATGCGATTAATGAAGTCTTTTTCATAATGTTTCCTTTCGTTTGCTTAAAATTTTCTATTATTCATTATACCAAAAAAAAAGTGATTTGTCAATACGGAAGAATATAGGAATAATCAGTTGTTACAAATCGATTGAATCGATAGTATGGAAAATTTGATAACATTGCTCAACAAGTGATTCAGGGGAGCTGTTTTCCAGTCCACTCAAGGAAACAGCAGAAATCTTAGAATGGGAGCGAATTGAGGAAATTGCAGAACATGAAACGTCAGATGCGAAAAAGGTCAGCTTGGGGAACGCACCCATCAAGGCATCGATCAGATCTGCCGAATTCCACAAGTGCGGGAAAAAGAGGAAGACCGCAGATAGTTTGTCTTGCGTGACAGCCAACAGTTCAGAAGGGGTCGTGCACTTGGGCAAATACAGAATTTCTTGCTCATTACAGATTTGAGCGATTTCTTTGGAATATCCGGGAGAAGTAATATATCGTGCACCGGACGAAATTGCTTTTTTGCAATCGGATACAGACAGTACACCGCCGGCACCCAGTACCAAATCGGGAAACAGTTTGCTTCCGCTTTTGAGGGCCTCAATAGTCAAAGGATTATCCATGGGAAATTCGGCGGCACAAACTCCGCCGCTGCATAAAGCCGCCAGATAGGGAAGGATCGGACGGTTTGGGGAAGGACGAAGCTTTACAATGAGTCCTGATTCAATGATTTTAGCAAGTGTTTCCATACAAACTCCACAAAAATAAATTCACAATGTATATTATAGCGAAATTTCCCCAATCTGTCAAGGTAAAATGAGTAGGGGAAAAAAGTTTTCGCAAATTCTATCGAACTATTGCGAAAAAAGTAAATCTGTGATATACTTATAGTGTGAAAATTTGCGCTATTGATAGAAGATAAACAGATCAGTCCAATTGGCTGATCGTAGGTCAAAGAGGGGTATAAATTAACATGGAAAACCTTACAAATTCAGCAGTACAATCTCGTTTTGCGTCTCTCAAACGTTCTCTGTTTGATCGACTGTATGCAAATCTAAATGACCGTCAGCGCGAAGCGGTGTATTCGGTCAACGGTCCTCTGCTTGTTCTGGCAGGTGCCGGAAGCGGTAAAACTACCGTGTTGGTTCAAAGAATTGCTTTTATTATTCGTTACGGCAACGCTTATTATGAAAATCGTGCCGGCATTACCGAGGCAGATATCGAGCGTTTGGAACGCGCCAAGACACTTCCCAACGATCAGCTTGCAATTTTGTTGGAAGACTATGCGGTTGATCCTTGTCCCGCATGGGCAATGCTTGCCATTACCTTTACCAACAAAGCGGCAGGTGAAATGAAAGAACGTCTGGAAAAGACGATCGGAGCAGAGAAGGGCGCATCTGAAGTATGGGCGGGAACCTTCCACTCTACCTGTGTAAAACTTCTTCGCCGATTCGGTGAAGCGGTAGGTCTGGAACGGGCGTTTACCATCTATGATGCCGACGACAGCAAGAAGCTCATTTCCAATATTCTCAAAGAACTGAATATTGATGAAAAGATCCTCCCTGCTAAGACTGTACAAAATCAGATCAGCAAAGCAAAAGATAAACTCACTACTCCTGCAGATCTTCGTGATGCAGCTGGAAAGGATTTCCGTCTTGCACAGATTGCCAAGGTCTATGAACTGTATCAGAAGCGTTTGCTGGAATCCTCTGCGGTAGACTTCGACGATATTATTGTAAAAACCGTTGATCTGCTCACCATCAGCGAAGAAGCACGCACCTATTGCCAGCGCCGTTTCCGCTATGTTTGCGTGGACGAGTATCAGGATACCAACCATGCGCAGTTTGTGCTGTCCACCCTTTTGTCGGGCGGTTATCGCAATCTTATGGTAGTAGGTGATGATGACCAGTCCATTTACCGTTTCCGCGGTGCTACCATTGAAAACATTCTCAGCTTTGACAAGACCTTCCCCGATGCCAAGATTATTAAGTTGGAGCAGAATTATCGTTCTACCGAGAAAATTTTGAAAGCGGCAAACAGCGTGATCTCCAACAACATGGGACGCAAGGGCAAAGAACTGTGGACCGCCAAAGAGGGTGGAGATCCTATCCGTCTGCGGAAGCTTGGCACACAGAATGAAGAGGGCGTATACATTTCCGAAAAGATCCAGCAGATCTGTCGCAAAGAAGGCAAGAAGTTCAGCGATTTTGCGGTTCTGTACCGTATGAACGCACAGTCTAACTCCATCGAAAAAGTGTTTGCCAAGAGCGGTATTCCTTATCGTGTGATTGGCGGCACACGCTTCTATGAACGTAAGGAAATCAAGGACGTCATGGCATATCTGTGCCTGGTTCACAATCCCCACGATAATATTCGCTTGGATCGCATCATCAATGAGCCTAAGCGTAAGATCGGTGCTACTACGCTGAATGCCATCAGCGAGCTTTCTGCCGCACAGGGAATTTCCAAATTCGAGGTTATCCGCAATGCGCAGAATTACACCGCACTCTCCAAAGCAGCACCCAATCTGCTGATGTTTGCAGAGCTGATCCTCAAGCTCCAGTCGATTGCCGAGACCGAGCCTCTCCACGTGCTCTTTGAAAAGACCATTGAGCTGTCGGGCTATAAGAGCATGCTTCTTGCCGCAGGCATTACCGAGTTGGATCGTCTGGAGAACATTCAGGAGCTTGTATCCAACGCCATCGAATACGAGAATTCGGTAGAAGATGCAAATCTTGCAGGATTCTTGGAAGAAGTTGCACTGGTATCTGACGTAGACAATTACGATAAGGATGCCGATGCGGTTGTACTGATGACCATCCATAGTGCCAAGGGTCTGGAATTCCCCGTAGTCTTCATCGCTGGCTTTGAAAACGGTATTTTCCCCGGCATTCAGTCTATGACCGATCCTGCCGAGCTGGAGGAAGAACGCCGTCTGGCTTATGTAGCAATCACTCGTGCTAAAGAACAGCTTTACTTAACGCACGCCAGAGAGCGTATGCTGTTTGGCAGAACGCAGTATAATCCCGTATCCCGTTTTGCAGAAGAAATTCCTCAGTCGCTGATCGAAACGGTTGCAGAAACCAAGAAACAAACCGGTAACTTTGAAGTACCTACTTATATTAAGAAGCCGGTGAATGCTGTCAAGGAAACCACCATCTTCGATCAAAAGCCCAAGAAGGAAACAACAACGGCTCTTCTGCCCGGCACGCAGGTCATTCATGCCGCATTCGGTAAGGGTGAGATCCTGTCGGCTCGTCCCATGGGCAATGACGTTCTGTATGAAGTTGCTTTTGAACAGGTAGGAACCAAGAAGCTGATGGGCGCCTATGCCAAGCTGAAGGTTGCAGAGTAATTCCGATATGAAAAAAGTTATTTTGTGGAGCTTGCTTTTAGCTATGCTCACCCTCGTCGGTTGTGTTGCTCATCAGATAGAGGGCCCCATGGATTTAACTTCTGCGCCACCGGCAACGATGCAAACTTCCCCCATGCCATCCACACAAGCGACCATCAGCCCTCCTGTAACCACTGCACCTCCTCCGGATAATCCTCCCGAGGAGTGCACAGCAAAGCTGACCTCGTTGATTCTTGCCAAAGAGGACAATCCCACACTGGCTAAGGATCTGATCTTCACCATTGACGAGGAAACCTATACGGTCTCTCTTGCGGTGGATTATCAAAACTATGCGGATCTGGAAACATTGTCTTCCGCGGTCTTACGAGGCACTACCGATGGTGCGTCAGTAGGATTTAACCGGATTACGACCGATGGGAAAGTGGATCTGACAGCGGAACTTTGCGTTCTGGTGACCGATGATGCAGGCAATGGAAAGAGTTATCAGGTAAATGTTGCTCGCAAGATTCATCAACTTCCTGTGATCAATATCAATCTTGCCAACGGAAAAACGGTAGATAAGATCGACCGAAATCTTACTACCCCCATGACGATCTCCATTGATTGTACGGGTGCAGATGGTTTTGAATCGCTGACTACTGTGGGTGGCAAGATTCGCGGACGCGGCAATTCCACATGGAAGTGGGATAAAAAGCCTTATAAAATCAAATTGGATAAAGCGGCATCCATACTGGGGCTGGACGAAAACCGTGACTGGATCCTGCTTGCCAATTATGCGGATAAGTCTTTGTTGCGTAATACCGTTGCCTATGAAATGGGCAAGGTTCTAGATAATTTGTTCTGGACACCTACCCAATATCCGGTTGATCTCTTTATTAACGGCGTATACCAAGGCGTTTACGGCTTTGGAGAACATATGGAAGTTTCAAAGGACAGAGTGGATATTGAAGAAAGCACTGAGGTGAATACCGACTATTTCTTAGAGATAGGCGGTATGGCGCTTACGGGTGAATATGAGGACAAAGATCATTTCCACACTTCTTCGCTTCTTATTCGCTTTGCTACCTATAAATCTCCCGAGCCCTCTAAAATTACCGAGGCGCAAAAGGTGTACATCTCCGATTATTTTGAAAAAGCGGAAGTGGCGATCAAATCAGGAAAAGGTTATGAGGAATACATCGATGTGGACAGCTTCGTGGATTGGATCATTATGCACGAGCTGAGCTACAATATCGATTCCTGCTTCAGACGAAGCTGCTTTATGGTCAAGGAAAAAGACGGCAAGATCAAAATGGGACCAATTTGGGACTTCGATCTTGCGTTTGGCAATTTTTCTCGCGACAAAAAAGAATACGATAATCTCATCACCCCCGGCGAAGACAAAGAAGATGCCTATATCGAGCCCAACTGGTGCACCTATTTGCTGAAAGATCCTGAATTTTGTCAGCGTCTGTATGAGCGCTGGCAGGAGATCAAGGGTGATTTGCTGACAACGGCCGAGTCGACCATCGCTCATTATAGCGCATTGCTGGACGGCTCTCAGCAAGAGAATTTTGAAGTTTGGCAAATCTGGGGCGATCGTGCAGGTTATCAATCCAAATGGTGCTCGGATGCCAACACCTACGAAAAGCAGATCCAATATCTGCGGGATTTTCTTACCAAGCGCGCCGCTTGGATGGATAAGAATCTCCCAAGATAGTATACTATCGCAAGATACCGTGATCGATCGCTCGGCAAAGAGCAATCCCCGGAATTGAAAGCGCAAACCAAATCAGCGAAAAGGGAAGACTGATCTGTCCAAGCAGATTCAGGGGCAGAGCTGAATAATCCCATACTCCAAGATGAAGCCATCGGTTGACAATACAGCCGATGGCAAATTCAACTCCTGTGATGGCAAGTGCGCCAAGCAGCCAGAGAAATGGTCGGGGGAGAGGGATCCTACTGATTATGAGAAGCAGTACCAGGCAAAGCCCACCTGCCAGCGACATGGACCAATGGGTGCGTCCTCTCCACAGCAGTTCCAAAAGGGGATAACCAATTGCACCCAATATAAATAATACCCCTTCAGGGGGAACAGAAAACAGTTTCATCGTATTCTCCTTTTATAAAACTGAGGATAGTATGGATGAAAATCCTACGGACATACTCTGTGGATATCCTGTTTTCGGAAAGGACAGTTCTATGAATGTACCCAAGTCAACACTTGCTTTATTGGAATCAAAATCCCAAGAAGCCATGGACAAGGCCTATATGCAGATTGCCATGGAAGAAGCTCAAAAAGCCCTTTTGTTGAATGAAGTGCCCGTAGGCGCAGTCATCGTCTGGGAAGGGAAGGGGGTAGTCGCCCGTACTCACAATACCCGTGAGAGCGGTAAAAATGCCCTCGGTCATGCAGAACTGTCCGCCATCGATGCGGCGTGCAAAAAGCTGGGCGGATGGAGACTCCACAAGGCTACGTTGTATGTCACCTTGGAGCCTTGCCTCATGTGTACGGGCGCGATCCTTTCCGCACGCATCAAACGGGTTGTCTACGGTGCACCCGATCCCAAGGCCGGCGGCATGGGCGGACTGTGCGACATGAGGACACTCGGCTTCCCTCACACGCCTGACATAGTAGCAGGTATTAGCGA
>JAZRIH010000115.1:0-13715 GCA_045645175.1 Eubacteriales bacterium
AGCTGTTCCTGCGTTATACCTTTTTCTTGACGCAGTTTTCTAAGTGTATCTTTCATCACAATTTCCATAATTATCCTCCGTTTAGTTGATTGGAAAGAAGTCGGCGCCTTACTTGCTTTCGTGTATTCATTGTACCATAAACCAAACACCTTTGCAAGAACCGCAAAGGTGTTGAAAGGTTGTATTATACAACTGTGGGTATAGGTTTCAAAACGTTGGACATAAAAATAAGGATTATTTCGCAAATAATGATTTTTTAGGGCTTGCAATCAGACAGGAAATCTGTTACAATGATTTTGTTAAATCCTGATTTGAGGAATGAATATGAAAAAACTTGCGATCATTTTTCTTTGTCTTATACTGACCGGCTGTACTTATCTGGGACGCACCGATGCTATACGCATCAGTTCTCCCAATGAGCTTGCCATCAGCCGTATTGAAACTTTTGGAGAGGTTCCGCTCACCACACCCGAAGGAGTCACTACAACTGCTGCGACCACTTTAGGCAGTGAAGTTACTGCAACACCTACTGTTACAGAGGATCATCCTGCGCCCCCTGACACCCCCGCTTCTACGACTGCCTCTATCACTACAACTGCACCGGTTGTTGCAAAACAATTGATCCTGAGCCTGAACACCAAGAAGATCCACTACTTTGACACTTGCTCCTATGCCAAGAAGATCAAGCCCGAAAACCGCAAGGTTGTGGATGGAAAAGACGAAGCGCTTCTGCTGATCGAAGGCTACACCGTATGCAGTTGGTGTGCCAAGCATTGAGAAAAAGCAAAAAAACAAGCCGATTCTGAAAATCGGCTTATTTTTCTTGGAAAAAGATGTAACCAATGCATCTTCAATTTTGTCTATAAGGGTAAAAGGCCTTGATAATCCCAAACAGGAGGTGATCTTATGGAGGATAAGAAAATCGTAGAGTTATACTGGGAGCGCTCCGAGTCTGCGATTACCCAAACACAGAAAAAGTACGGAAAGTATTGTCATCACATTGCCATGAACATATTGCGATCCTTTCCCGATGCCGAAGAATGTGTCAACGATGCTTACTTACAGGCATGGAATTCCATCCCGCCCCAAAAACCACTGTCACTATCCGCTTATTTAGGAAAGATTACCCGCAATCTGGCAATCAATCGCGCAATTCACCAGACTGCGCAGAAACGCTCATCCCGTGTGACCATGGTACTGGATGAAGTAGAGGAGTTTTTACCCTCTCCCACAAACAGCACCTCCCTATCCGATGAACTGGCATTGAAGGACGCGATCAACCGATTCCTTGCTACTCTCTCTGCTGAGCATCGGGTGATCTTTCTGAGAAGGTATTGGTATCTATGCTCCATCAAAGAGATTGCCAAAGCGTTTCGGCTGAGCGAAAGCAATGTGAAAATCATACTCCACCGCACCCGCGCAAAATTTAAAGATTTCCTCGAAAAGGAGGGGATACAAATATGAAAGAATCCCGTAATGAAAAAATGCTGCTTTCCATGGATTTAGTAGACGATCATTTCGTGGAAGAGGCTCGACAGATTACTTCGGGTAAGATAAAAACCCAAGATCGCAAGAAACGAGGCTTCAAAAAAGCTGCTATGATCGCCGCAAGTTTGATGGTCGTCCTGACTGCATTTAACCTATGGCTGTTCCTGCCTTTTCCGGCGCAACCGTCTCCCCTATCCATGTATAAAGACAGCGAATACTATCCCATTATTGAAAAACTGAATACGTACTTCAATGTATATACGACTTCCGCATCCGCACCAAAAAACAATTTCGAGAAGATTTTATCCACTTTTATCGTCAGCAAATCGACCGGAACGCCATTGGATGGTTCATCCGCAAACAATCCGTCATTCATGGATAAAGGAAATTCTATGGGGAAGCCAGTGTACCATGAAACCACTGACAATCAAGTAGAAGGCGTGATCGAAGGCGACAAATTCAAGCGAAGCGATAAATATATTTATTATCTCTATTATGATTCTTCGGTGACACCGCCAGAAGCATTTCTTTCCATTTACTCCATTGAAGGGACTGAGTCCCAAGAGGTGGGATCTTACGCTGTCGGAAATGATTATACTGACACATATTCCAGAAATATCGAAATTTATCTTTCTCAAGACTGTTCCACTGTCTACCTTGTCATTCCTTTTGATTCATTTTTTAATTCCCCTCGCAATCCTTCATTTGTTCGAGTACAGGCTTTGGATGTTCGTGATCCTAAAAATGTTCAGAAAACAGCTGACGTTCGCATTTCAGGAACCTATCTGTCTTCCCGCATGATTGATGATGAATTGCTGCTGTTGACCGATTTCTCTGTGAAGACGCCGATTAATTTTTCCGATGAATCTACATTTATTCCCCAGATCAATACAGGAAAAGGCCCGCAAAGCATTCCGATGGATAATATTATTTGTCCCGATACGATTACCGGATCGCACTATACCGTTGCCTGCAAACTGAAAGGTGCTTCTCTTACTGTTTCCGACAGTGCGGCATTCCTCTCCTATGCCAGTGCCGTGTACGTGTCCAAAGACAATATTTTCGCCACCCGAACCTATACCGATTGGGATTACTCTGATACAAACGTACAGTCCAGAACCATAACCGAAATTATGGGCATTTCGTATACCGATGATCAGTTTACTCCTTTAGGATCGGTTTCTGTTGCAGGCTCTGTGAAAAATCAGTACAGTCTCGATGAATATAACGGTATTTTGCGTATAGTAACATCCACCTCGGAATTGCGCGACTCTTCCTCGCAGCAAGTTTGGAACGCCAGCCTTTACTGTGTAGATCTCTGCGATTGGTCGATTCGGGCAAAAGTGGAAAAGTTTGCTCCCGAAGGTGAATCGGCAGAATCGGTTCGATTCGATAAAGACTATGCTTACGTTTGCACCGCCGAGGTAAGACTGATGACCGATCCTGTCTACTTCTTTGATCTTTCTGATCTGGATAACATCACCTACAAGGATACGGGTACGATTGATGGGTATTCCACCTCTCTGGTGAATTTCGGAGACGGATATCTGCTTGGAATCGGTATAGACAAAGATGCATCCGGCTGGATTTTCAAGGTGGAGATATATAAGGAAACCGATACCGGCGTAGAATCGGTATGTGCCTACGAACTTCCCTTCACGACTTATTCGCAAGATTACAAATCTTACTATATCGACCGAGCACGCCAAGTGATTGGAATTGGTATCGAACAAGATCCAGAGTATTACGGATATTCTTCTTCTGATGAATCCCGATATCTGCTCCTGCATTTTGATGAATCGGAAGAATTATCGGTCGTATTCAATGAACCTCTGGCAGGCGAAAATTCTGTAAAAAGAGGCGTTTGGATCGACAATTATTTCTATCTCTTCGGATCAAGAGGGTTCTCTGTAGATTTCAAAGTCATTGAAGTGAATATTGACTAATCGCAACCATTCTAAAAGAACCGCCCTCAGGCGGTTCTTTTGTTTGAGTAGGCATTAATTAGTCTATACTCATTACAAATACGACTTGGAGGTCACACCATGTGTACTGCCATTGCTCTCTCCAGCGGCAACTACCTATTTGGTCGGACGCTGGATTTAGAATATCATTACAACGAAAGCGTTACCATCACCCCATCGGATTTTCTCTTTCATTCTCCTTCGGGGTATTTGGTACAGGGTCCCTATGCCATGATCGGCATGGCGACTGTGGTAGAGGGCTATCCCCTCTATTACGATGCCATGAATGCGCATGGTCTGTGTATGGCGGGGCTGCATTTTCCCGGAAATGGAGTTTATACCGAACCTTGTGACAGTAAAGAGAATCTCCCCCCGTATTCGTTGATTCCGAGGATTCTATCCTCTTGCGCTACTCTTGCAGAGGCCAAAGATGTACTTGCTCATCTGTGCCTGATCAACCGTCCATTTAGTCAGCGCTATCCCCTTACTCCCCTTCATTGGATAATTGCGCAAAACGGAGAGTCCATCGTAGTAGAGCCGCTTGTCGATGGGCTTCGACTATATAAAAATCCCGTATCTGTAATGACCAACAATCCTGCGTTTGATGCCCAGCTTGCGGGTTTGCTTCGCTACAATGGGCTGTCCTCCAAAGAGCCTTCCACTATGATGATCGAGCCTTCCTTGTTGCCGCCTTCCTTTCGAGGGCTGGGAGCAATGGGTTTGCCCGGTGATTATTCCTCCCCTTCGCGCTTTGTCCGAGCTGTGTTCTTGAGCCGACACACTCCTGATCTCATTGGCAAAGATGGAATAATTGGTTTCTTTCGAATGATGGATGGCGTATCAATTCCCAAAGGTGGGCTTCTTTCAAAAGACGGCAAATGGGTGCATACGATCTATACCTCCTGCTGTGATCCGCAAACACGCACCTATTATTATACCACCTATACCCACCCCACTGTCGTTGGGGTAAAACTGTCGCTGATAGAACATCAACAAGAGCTGATTTCTCTTCCCCTGCGTTGGAAAGATGAAATTGTTATGGACAGTATATCGAGGGACTGATCTTTCTAAATTCACTACTTCATATTGACAATTCTCATATCATCGTGTAGAATGAAGATAATAATCTATCATTTAGGAGAATCGATATGAACGAACTGCAAAACGCCATTCTCACCCGCAGAAGCATCCGCTGCTATAAGAATGATCCCATCCCCAAGGAGATTCTAAACGAAATTCTCACCGCAGGCACGTATGCCGCAACCGGAAAAAACCTCCAATCCCCTATTATGATTGCTGTAACCAATCGTGAACTGAGAGATAAGCTTTCTGCACTCAATGCCAAAATCTTGGGCAGAGAGGGCACCGATCCCTTTTATGGCGCACCCGTTGTGGTAATTGTCCTTGGAGAAAAGAAATATCCCAACTATGTATATGACGGAAGTCTGGTAATGGGCAACCTCATGCTTTCTGCACACGCACACGGCATCGGAAGCTGTTGGATCAACCGTGCAAAAGAGGCGTTTGAACTGCCTGAAGGAAAAGCAATTTTGGCTGAGCTGGGCATCGAAGGCGAATTCGAAGGAATCGGCAACTGCATCCTCGGCTACATCGATGGCGAATATCCCGATGCAAAGGCAAGAAAAGAAAATTATGTTTATTGGGTAGAATAAGAACGCTCAATAACAGTAATCGAATACTATTAAATTCAGCGCACCTGCAATCAAGCAGGTGCGCTGTTCTTCTGAGTTTGATCGCATTCGTATGTTTGAGCATTTCCTCATCATTTTTAGTACATAATACCGTAAATCGCTTTAGGATAGGGCTAATTTTAGTTACTCTACTCTGGGTAGAGTCGCAAAAAATCAACTCTACGCTGCCAATTTCAAGATGTAGAGCATCATCTCCGGTGTTGGGGTTTACCTTGGGGCATTATATCAGTATACTGAATTTGCACTTTAATGTTTACACTTTGATATTTCATGAAAATTCAACGAATTACAAAGGAGTACAAAAATGATGAAAGAGATCCCGATTTTCTTTTCAACCGATGACACTTACATCCCCTATCTCGATGTTGCTATTTCGTCTCTCATTGCTAATGCATCCACAAATTATCAGTATCGGATTATCGTGTTAAACACAGGAATTCGTCCAGAAAATATTACCACGATCAAAACCAATGAACGTCCGGGGGTTGCAATTGATTTTGTAGATATATCCGAACACTTGGAACATATTAAATCTCATTTTAAGAACGTATATCATTTTTCTATTGCAACATATTACCGCCTTTTTATTGCTTCTCTTTTTCCGCAATACGATAAGATAGTCTATCTCGATTGCGATCTTGTTGTTCTGGGTGATATATCAAAACTTTATCACACTGATCTGAATGAAAACATCTTAGGAGCAACCCCTGACCAATACGTTCAAAACACTGTCCAATTCAGACGTTATGCAGAAATTGCCCTTGGCGTTAATCCTGACCAATATATCAATGCGGGAGTTTTGGTAATCAATCTGGTAGAGTACAGAAAGAACAACATTGAAGATAAATTCATTAATCTGATCACACAATACGATTTTGATTTGCTGGATCCCGATCAAGCATATTTGAATTACCTTTGTCAGAACAAAATCCATACACTTCCCAATGGATGGAATAAGGAGCCTATGACTCTCCCGTGTGAAGGAAATAAGAACATCGTCCACTATGCACTTTACAAAAAGCCCTGGCAATATGATGATGTAATTGACGGTGAATTCTTCTGGGATTATGCAAAAAAATCGCCCTTCTATCAACAGATTCTTCAAAACCGTGCTTCATTCGGTAATGCAGAAAAGGCACTTAAGGAAGCTTCTGCAAAAGAAATTCTGGAACACGCAAATGTGATTGTCGAATCCGATTACACATTTGCCAAACGAATCAACAGGAGTTAAATGATATGGAAAAATCCGCTCATAAATTGGAACTGCTCAGAAGAATTGCAGAGCTTGAAAAAAAAGAATTATGGCAGCTTGATGTGGAAGATGATCCTGAAACTTATCCGCTGATGCCTGACATGATTGACTATCTGAACGAGAAAAGAATCAATCGAATCAAAAACAAAATTGCCAATCTTTTCGGAGCACGTTTTTTTGATAAAATGATTGCGAAAAAGCAGCTGATCATCAAAGAGGTTCGCGGTATTGAAAACTTTACTGCTGTAACAGGCGGTAAAATCGTTACCTGCAACCACTTCAGTGTTGGCGATAACTATGCTGTATGGGTCGCGCTTCGCGATTACATGAACGGTAAGATGCTTTATAAAGTCATTCGCGAGGGCAACTATACGAATCCTCCCAAACCTTTCGGACTTTTTATGCGGCATTGTAACACCCTTCCGCTATCGAGTCAGCCGGCTACTATGGTAAAGTTCATGAAGGCATTTGCTGAATTGTTACAGCGTGGAGAAACAATCCTGATCTATCCCGAACAAGGTATGTGGTGGAATTATCGAAAGCCTCGTCCAATGCAGGATGGAGCATTTTCTCTCGCTGTTCGAAACAAAGCACCTATCGTACCGATCTTCATTACAATGGAGGACAGCGATATTCTTGATGGAGATGGATTTTTCGTGCAGGAATATACACTTCACATATTGCCTGCCATATATCCTGACGAGAGTCTTTCTCGCAACGAAGCCAAAAAGGATATGAAGAATAAAAATTATGAGGCGTGGGTTAAAACCTATGAAGAGTTTTATCAAAAGCCTCTTGTATACGGTGAATTATGAAATTATATCTTTCTATAATCGGTATTGCGATGCTGATTATATCTGCAATCAATATTATTTTAGGTACGGCTTCTTGGTATTATATTCTTATTGCTGTTATTCTATGCACTGCACTGCAATTTGTACTTGACGGCATTATTGCAATTATAATCAATAAAATGCCTGACAAGTATTTCGGTGTAAATCAGCCACTATACAATGTATCGGAAACGGAAAAGAACTTTTACAAAAAAATTAAAGTTCGAAACTGGAAAGATAAAGTTTGGGAGCTTGGCGGTCTTGGAGGATTCAGCAAAAAGAATTTAGCTACGCCTAACAGTCCTGAATATATAGAGAAATTCATTATTGAATGTAATAAAGGTGTACTTACCCACAGACTTGCCTATCCGATCGGTTATTTGCCCATGCTGTTTATCCCTAATGTATGCGCTTTTACCATTGCACTTCCCGTTGCAACGGTAAACCTTTTTTTGAATATTCTGCCCACAATTGTTTTGCGGTATAACACTCCCAAGTTGAAGGCAGTTTTGCAAAGAATGAATAGAAAAAGCAAAGCAGAAGTGCCTAATTAACTAGTTTATAATACTTCAAAAAAAGAGTACGAACTAAATGTTCGTACTCTTTTTGCGTATTACTTTACGGTATATCCCGCATCCTCGATTGCCTTCTTGAACACGCTATCCTCCACAGGCTTGGACAGGGTCACGATGGCTGTTCCCTTCTTGTGGCTGACCACAGCGCTTTCTACGCCGTCCATTGCTTCCAGAAGCTTCTTGACTCTTGCCTCGCAATGAGGGCACATCATGCCTTTGATTTTCAGTTTCTTTTCCATATCATTATTCTCCTTCATAGATTGATTATTTTTTCTGTAAATATCCGCGAAATTGAGTCGCAATGCATTGGACACCACCGAGAAGCTGGACAGGCTCATTGCCGCCGCACCGAACATGGGAGAAAGCTCCCATCCCAGCAAGGGGATCCACACGCCTGCCGCCAAGGGGATACCGATGGTATTATAGCAAAACGCCCAGAACAAATTCTGATGGATATTCCGCAAGGTCGATCGACCCAATCGAATCGCCGCAGGCACATCTGCAAGGGTGTTTTTCATCAGTACCACATCGGCAGCATCGATGGCGATATCTGATCCTGCACCGATGGCAATGCCAATGTCTGCCGCAGTCAATGCGGGCGCATCGTTGATGCCATCGCCCACCATGGCAATCTTGCCTTCCTTTTGCAATGCTCGAATGACAGCTTCTTTTCCATCCGGGAGCACTTCTGCGATGACCTCGTCCACCCCTGCAATTTTACCGATCGCTTCGGCGGTACGGCGATTGTCACCCGTAAGCATGATCACTTTAATGCCCATTTGCTTGAGGCGAGAAATGGCTGAGGGCGAGTCTTCTTTGATGGAGTCTGCTACTGCGATCATGCCTAAATAGCCATTTTTCGAAGCGAATAAGAGCGGTGTTTTACCCTCTTCGGCAAGCTTTGCTACCTGCGCTTCTACTGTGTCCGATGCAAATCCAAGTTCCTTCAGATAGCGCAAACTTCCGCCATACAGCATAGTTCCGTTGATTGTTCCACACAATCCGTTTCCGGGAAGTGCTTGGAAGTCAGTTACTTCGCCGATTACAATTCCCTCTTGCTGTGCTTTTTCCAAAACTGCTTTGGCGAGAGGATGCTCGCTTTTGGACTCCAGCGTTGCGGCAAGGGTCAGTAGGTCGTCATTGTCTAAAGCTTCGGCAGGAATGATGTCGGTAACCGCGGGTGCCCCCTTGGTGATAGTTCCTGTTTTATCCAGAACGACCGTTTTTACTCTGCCCGTTTCTTCCAATGCGGCGGCAGTTTTGAACAAGATGCCGTTTTTTGCCCCCACACCGCTTCCTACCATAATGGCAACGGGAGTAGCCAGTCCCAATGCACAGGGACAACTGATCACCAACACTGATACTGCCCTTGCCAGAGCATAACCAATGGTCTGCTGGGCAATCAGCCACGCACCGAGAGTAAGAATGGCAATACCGATCACCACGGGCACAAAGATACCGGATACTTTATCAGCAATCTTGGCAATGGGTGCCTTGGTAGCAGAAGCATCGCTGACCATTCGGATGATCTGCGAAAGCGTAGTATCTTCACCCACACTGGTTGCGCGGCAGATTAAAAATCCCGATTGATTGATGGTAGCGGCAAACACACGATCTCCCAATGCTTTATCAACGGGAACCGATTCACCGGTCAATGCCGATTCATTGATAGCGCTCGCGCCCTCTGTGACCACACCGTCTACCGGAATACTCTCTCCGGGTCGAACCGCAAACAAATCGCCTACCATGACTTGCTCAATGGGAATGGTTATCTCTCTTCCCTCTCGAATCACAGTTGCTGTCTGAGGAGTCAACTTCATCAGGCTTTGGATGGCATTGGTAGTCTTACCTTTGGAGCGTGCTTCCAGCAGTTTTCCCAGCGTGATTAAGGTAAGGATCATCGCCGCCGATTCAAAGTACAAATCATGAAGCAAATGATGCAAATGTGCTTGCTTGGCGACTGTCATTTGAAACAGGATGCCTACCGAATACAGATAGGATGCGCCTGCACCTAAGGAGACCAACGTATCCATATTGGGCGCGCCATGGAGCACTCCCTTTACACCGCTGATAAAGAATCTCTGATTGATAACCATAACTGCCGTTGTCAGGAGCAGTTGGATCAACGCCATTGCCATAGGGTTGGAGGACACAATCGGCGGCAGATACCATCCCCACATCAAATGTCCCATGGTAAGATACATCAACGGAATCAGTAAAACGAGAGACGCGATCAGTCGCTTGCCGATTTGCGGTGTTTGGGTATCTTTCAAAGAATCCTCGGAGGGATTTCTTTTATTGTTTTCTTTTGTTTGCAGTGATGCTCCATATCCTGCGGCTTCTACCGCTTTGATCACCGCTTCGGGAGATACAGATCCCTCAACACCCATCGCACCCGTCAATAAATTGACCGAGCAAGCGGTGACTCCGTCAAGACCCGTAACCGCTTTTTCTACGCGGGCTGAGCAAGCGGCACAGCTCATACCGGTTACTTGATACTGTTCCATTGTTAGCTCCTCACTTCATTAACTTTTGCATAGTGGCAATGAGTTCGTCGACAGTATCGTCTTTCCCTTGACGGATATCATTCACCACGCAGGTTTTGATGTGATTTGCCATGAGTTCTCTCGAGAACCCATTCAGTGCGGAATTGACTGCGGCGACCTGAACGAGAATGTCGGTACAGTAAACATCATTCTCCACCATTTTGCGAATACCCCTGATCTGCCCTTCAATACGGTTAAGCCGATGAATCAGGCTTTTCAGTTCCTCTTCGCTGCGCTCTTTCGTCTTGTGACAACACTCCATTCTATCGTCACCCTTTCTTTTATCTGATTATACTCTTATTATATACCCCTCGGGGGTATTTGTCAAGTAGTATTATTCACGAAAAAACGGAGCAACAATTGTTGCTCCGTTTGATGTAAGTAGATTATTTGCGAGGCTTAGTGAAGAAATTCAGTGCGCCAACGGTGAGAACGATAATACCGGTTACGATAAAGATACCCAGCATTCCAAGTCCCATAGTGGGAAGAGAGTCCAGGAATGCATCCACATTGATCTTAAATGCAGTATCAGCAAGTACAGAATACATATTGATAGTCTCCTTTCATTATGCAAAGAAGCTGAGGATCAGACCGCCTGCGATAACCGATGCAATCTGACCGGACACGTTTACACCGATGGAATGCATCAGAAGGAAGTTCTGATTGTCTTCTGCAAGACCCATTTTGTGTACAACACGAGCAGACATGGGGAATGCAGAAATACCTGCCGCGCCGATCATAGGGTTGATCTTCTTCTTGGAGAAGAGGTTCAACAGTTTTGCAAACAATACGCCGCCTGCAGTATCTACGATAAAAGCAATCAGACCCAGACCGAGAATCAACAGAGTTTCCCATGTGAGGAAGTATTCGGCTTGCATCTTGCAAGCAACGGTAATACCCAGGAAAATGGTGATCAGGTTTGCCAGCACCTTCTGAGCGGTTTCAGACAGATTATCCAGTACGCCGCACTCACGGATCAGGTTACCGAACATCAGGAAGCCGATGAGGGCAACCGACTTGGGCGAGAAGATACCGGTGATCACAGTAATCATGATGGGGAACAGAATACGGGTGGTCTTGGATACGCTCTTCTGCTCGTAAGGCATACGAATCAGACGCTCTTTCTTGGTTGTGAGCAGTTTGATAACGGGAGGCTGTACAATGGGAACCAACGCCATATACGAATACGCGGCTACCATGATTGCACCCAGATACTGGCTATTCAGAGTGTTTGCTACGAAGATAGAGGTAGGACCGTCAGCTGCGCCGATGATAGCGATCGATGCTGCATCATTGGGAGCGAATCCGAAGAGAGATGCCATGCTGAGGGTGAAGAAGATACCGAACTGTGCTGCTGCACCGAAGATCAGCAGTTTGGGATTGGTAAGCAGAGGACCAAAGTCGATCATCGCGCCAATACCGATGAACAAAAGCAGGGGGAATAATTCGTTAGCGATACCCATGTTAAAGAGTTCTTCGATAACACCGGGTTCGTAGGTCACGCCCGCCGTGCCTGCTTCAAAGAGCTCTTTGCCCTTCTCTGCATCTCTGATCCATTCTCCGTTCAAGAAATAGCGGTCTACAACGCCCGAAAGAGGCAGGTTAACCAGAATCGCGCCAAATCCCATGGGAAGAAGGAGTGTGGGCTCCATGTTTTTCTTGATTGCAAGAAAAATCAGAAGTCCGCCGATTGCGCACATCACCAGCTGTGGCAATTCGATGTTCCACAAGTTTTCAAATAGTGCTGCCATTATGTCAATTCCTTTCTGTTTAGGAAAGTTTACAAAAAAAGAAAGACCTCCATCATAAACACTGCTCACACACAATATTTATGATAAAAGTCTTGTTTCAACCAATCGGATGTGACAAACCGGGTCATTTAGATTGACCGTACTGACGGATTGTCATCAAAAAGTTTCCTTTTTGCAAACTACTCCCTTTTATGTGTTTTCATTATAAACCTTTTTAATTGATCTGTCAAGTATTCACCTACTGTTTTCGATATTATTTTTAACGTGTACAGAATATTTCTTCACAAGCTATACATAAAACATCTGTTTTTCGTTCACACTTCCTTCTTGCATTATTCAATATATATATGTTATACTGATGTTGAATACCATCGATTTTTGTATCATCACATTTTTTGAAAGGATGTGCATCCTATTGAAAAAGAATTTATATCGCTCTGCCGCCGCTCTTCTGTTAGCATTTTCCATGCTACCTCTGGCGGCGTGTCAGAAATTTTCATCGGGCGAACAGACTACTGCTCCTTCGCCTTCCAACAATTCATCTCCCACCGTGCCCACCAAAACCTATGAGGAAGACCCTGCGCTGACCATCAGCGAACTGATGGTACGCAATACCGTTGGTGTAAAAGATCCTGACGGAAAATACTGTAGCTGGATCGAGCTACACAATCAGTCCTCCGCACCGGTCGATTTGTCTGAATATGCGCTGGAATACAGCGGAACTCGTTATACCCTTCCTTCCGAAACCATCCCGCCGGACGGATATTTCTTACTTTATGCCAACGGCGTCGGACAGGGTATGCAACTTCCCTATATATTGGGCAGTACAGGTATGCTCACGCTCTATCACGGCGATGCCATTGCCAAGGAACTGAGCTATATCAATAGAACTCTCAATTATGCGTTCCTTGCCCAAACAGGCGAAGAAACGGCAACCTCTTCTCCCGGATATGCATCGCCCAAAGAACCTGACGGGTTGATCATCAGCGAATTGGTGTCCAACAACAGCGTGGCGATCATCGATGGAAAGCTTGGCGATTATATTGAGCTGTATAATGCAGGGTCTGAACCCCTTGATCTCTCCCGATACTATATTTCAGAGAAACCTGAAAAGCCTCACGACGATCAATTGCCTGCGGTAATCTTGCACCCCGGCGAGTATCAACTGTTAGTTGCCGACATCGATTTTTCCTTTGGTTTCAGTAAAGACGGCGGAATGGTTTATTTTACTCGTGATGATGGCGTAACAATTGCCTCTCTCACCTATCAAGCCATGGAAGGCGGACAGGTCTATACCTTTGAAAATGGAATCGGTCAAGAAGTCTCACCCGGATATCCCAACACATTGGAAGGCCTGGGTGCTGCTGTAACCGATCGCAAAGGATTGGTGATCAGCGAAGTCATTACTTCAAACGGAAAATTCCTTTTGCAAAACGGCGAAGGTTACGATATTGTTGAACTATGGAATAATTCAGATGAACCGATTTTGCTCTCTGACTACTATTTTTCAGACAGCAAGAAGGAACTGACTCGATATCATTTGCCGGAAGTTACACTCGCCCCCAATGCGTATTACACATTCCTGTGTACCGAT
>JAZRIH010000116.1:0-8416 GCA_045645175.1 Eubacteriales bacterium
GATGGGGAGCCCGAGGGGGAGGGAAAAACTTCGGCGTCTGAGATGGTTTTCCCTTCCCCTCGGTATGCTATTACTGAATCTCAACAAAAACGAGGTAACCAATGGAACAAATTTATGATACCGTGATCATCGGCGGCGGTCCCTGCGGCTATGCGGCGGCACTCTATACCGCCAGAGCCGGACTTTCCACCGCTGTGGTAGAGGCAATGACCCCCGGCGGTCAGATGACCCTCACCGATATCATCGATAACTACCCCGGCTTTGACGAAGGCGTGGACGGCTTTACCCTTGCCATGAAAATGCAGCAGGGTGCGGAGCGCTTCGGTGCTACCACCATCTATTCCCCCGTCATCGACCTGGATCTGTCGGGCGAGATCAAATATCTGCAAACCTACGAGGGCAGATTGGCGGCAAAGACCGTCATCATCGCTACCGGTGCATCCCCCCGTGAGCTGGGTCTGTCTGCCGAGGCAGAGTATCTGGGCAGAGGCGTTCATTACTGCGCCCACTGCGACGGTCGATTCTATAAGGATAAGGTAGTGGCTGTGGTAGGCGGCGGCAATTCCGCGGCATCCGATGCACTCTATCTCTCTCATCTTGCCAAGAAGGTGATCCTGGTCCACCGCCGTGACAGCCTGCGCGCCACCAAGATCTATCACGAGCCTCTGATGCAGGCAGAAAATATCGAATTTTGCTGGAACAGCGAAGTGGTCGATCTTGCCGTCGATGACAAGCTCATCGGCATTGTCACCAAGGACGTGAACACCGACGAGCGCTCCACGCATCTCTGTGACGGTCTGTTCGTGAGCATCGGCAGAGTGCCTGCAACCGCATTCTTGGGCGATCAGGTGGAGCTGGATTCCCACGGCTATATCGTGGCAGGTGAGGATACCAAGACCTCCATCCCCGGCGTATTTGCCGCAGGGGACGTGCGCACCAAGATTCTTCGCCAGGTAGTGACCGCCGTTTCCGACGGCGCAGTTGCCGCCCATCATGCGGAGGAGTATATTTCTCAGCTGGCAAACTAAATCTATCCGATGGTGAGTCCGTCGGATACATACATTACATAATAGGAGAACGAAAACATGACTGAACTGAAATTCTTTAAGTGCCCTCATTGCGGCAACATCGTAGAAAAGATCCACGATACCGGCGTTCCCATGATGTGCTGCGGCGTGAAAATGGAGCGTCTGTACCCCGGTACCACCGAGGCATCTGCTGAAAAGCATATCCCTGCCGTCGTTGCTACCGACAACCGCGTATGGGTGCAGGTAGGCGATGTTTTACATCCCATGGAAGAGGCACACCACATCGCATGGGTATGCCTGCTCACCGATAAGGGCGTTTACCGCAAGGAGCTGACCATCGGCAAGCGTCCCACCACCACCTTCCTTCTGCTCAACGAAAAGCCTCTGGCAGTTTACGCATACTGCAATCTCCACGGTCTGTGGATGGTGAATGCAGAAAAGGCACCCAACACCGATCCCGTAGCTGAGGCGGCAAACAACGGCGAAAACTACACCGTTTGCTTCTGTAACAAGGTAAGCTATGCAGACATCGAGAACGCTCTCCACGAAAACGAGCAGCTGGGCGACGTGCTGGCGATCTTCGAGAAGGTGAAGGATACCACCCATTGCTCTACCGGATGCGGCGGCTGTCACGACAAGGTGATGGCAATCATCTCCAACATCCTCATGGGCGCATAATTCAATAGACTCAAACGACCACCCAATTTCGGGTGGCCGTTTTTTTGTTGGCGGAATGGGTTTGATGGGTGAAATTCCTTGTTCTCTGCATATAGGGAGGCGGTTTCGGGGTATACTCCATAGCAGTATGAAGTGAAAAGGAGAATGGCTATGAAGCTCTCGGATTGGGTGGAAACCCAATATAGAAAAAACATTCAGGCGTGCTCTGATCGGGAGATCTATCGGGCGCTGTGGGCGATGATGCGGGATCGCTCTGCCCCCGATGTATCTGCAAAGGGGGGCAAGCAGCTCTATTATCTCTCTGCCGAGTTTCTGGTGGGCAAAATGCTCACCGAAAATCTGCGCAGACTGGGGATGTATGACAGCGTTAAGGAGGAACTATCCCAAAACGGCAAGGACATTGCGTCAATCGAGGCGATGGAGCGGGAGCCTGCTCTGGGTAACGGGGGACTTGGCAGACTTGCCGCCTGCTTCCTGGATGCCATTGCCGATCTTGGTCTGAATGGAGTAGGAGTGGGTTTGCTCTATCGGTTCGGACTCTTTCGGCAGATCTTTGCAGAGGGTCGCCAGACTGAACAGCCCGACCCGTGGCTGGGGGAGGAGGGGGCGATCATCCGCACCGACACGGTTTATCCCGTGAGCTTCCCTTTCGGGACGGTCTATGCCCGTCGGTATGAGATGCCGATCTTCGGCGAGGACGGCGGACAGACCACTCTTCATCTCTTCGATTTGGAAAGCACCGACGAGTCCATCGTTCGTGAAGGGATTTTGTTTGACAAGGGAGCGCTTGCCAAAAATCTCACCCTTTTCCTCTATCCCGATGACAGCGACGATGCGGGACGGATGCTTCGACTCTATCAGCAATACTTTTTGGTCTCTGCCGCCGCACAGCTGATTGTGGACGAGGTGAGCGATAAGGGGGGCGATCTTGCGCACCTTCCGGACTATGCGGTGATCCAGATCAACGATACTCATCCCAGCTTGATCATTCCCGAGCTGATTCGCTTGCTCACCCTCCGCGGACTCTCTATGGACGATGCTGTTTCGGCGGTGGAGCGGTCGGTGGCATACACCAATCACACCATTTTGGCAGAGGCGCTTGAAAAGTGGCAGATTTTAGCGGTGAAGACGGCGATTCCCCATTTAGTCCCCATTATCGAGGTGCTGGACGATCGGGTCAGACGTCGATTTGCCGACGAGAACGTGGCGATCATCGACCGTGGGGACACCCTTCACATGGCGAGAATGGACATCCACTACTCCAAGAGCATCAACGGGGTGGCATCTCTCCACACCGAGATCCTCAAATCCGAGACGCTTGCCCCTTTTTATGCCATTTATCCCGAGAAATTCAATAACAAAACCAACGGCATCAGCTTTTCCCGATGGCTATACGGGTGCAATCGCCCTTTGACAGAGCTGATTTCCTCGCTGATCGGAGATGGATTTCGCAAGGATTCCACCCAACTGGAAAAGCTGTGGGACTATCGGGAGGATGCATCGGTGATCGATCGGCTGATCGCCATCAAAGGGGAGAAAAAGAGGGCCCTTGCCGATTGGCTGAAAGAGGAGCAAGGAGTGGTGATCGATCCTGACTCGCTCTTTGACATTCAGATCAAGCGGCTGCACGAATACAAACGGCAACAGCTCAACGCCTTGGGGGTGATCCACCAATATGTAGAGATCAAGGAAGGCAAACTGCCGAGGACTCCTGTGACGGTCATTTTCGGCGCAAAAGCGGCACCTGCTTACGGGGCGGCGAAGGATATTATCCATCTGATCCTCTGCCTTGCGCGGCTGTGCGAAGAAGATCCCCAGGTTTCGCCTCATCTGCGTGTGGTGATGGTGGAAAACTACAACGTGTCGGCGGCAGAGCGGCTCATCCCTGCCTGCGATCTGTCCCAGCAGATCTCCCTTGCCTCCAAGGAAGCCAGCGGTACGGGGAATATGAAGCTGATGCTGAACGGCGCTGTGACCATCGGCACCGAAGACGGAGCCAATGTGGAGATCCATCGGCTGGTGGGGGACGAGAACATCTATATTTTCGGCGATTCGTCGGCTACGGTGGTGGAGCGGTACAAGGCAGGCACTTACCGCCCTCGGGAGTATTACGAGTCTGACCCGCGCATCCATCGGGCGGTGGACTTTATCACAAGCGGCGCGCTGACGGCATTGGGGGATCCCGAAATTTTAGGCAGGGTGAGGGATAATCTTCTTGGCAAGGATTATTTCATGACCTTCCCCGATTTTGACGGCTATCTGCGCACCCGTGAGCGCGGGTGGGAGGACTACCGTGACCGATCGGCATGGGGGAGAAAGATGCTCCGGAATATCGCCATGGCAGGATATTTTTCTTCTCACCGCACGATTTTGGAATACAACCGTGAAATTTGGAAATTATAGTGAAAAGGATGTGCAAGAAAATTTGGTTAGGAGGATGATGTCATGAATCGGAAGCTTTTGATCCGTGCGCCCTTGTCGGGGGCGATGATGTCCATAGAACAGGTAAGCGATCCCGTATTTTCGGGGAAGGTGTTGGGGGATGGATGCGCCATTCTCCCCACCGAGGGGAAGATCTACGCCCCCTTTGACGGGGAGATCACCTCGGTGGCAGAAACATTGCACGCTTACGGAATCCGCTCTGCAAGTGGTGTGGAGCTGCTCATTCATTTCGGCTTGGAAACGGTGGCTTTGAAGGGGGAGGGATTCACCTCCTTTGTGAAGGTCGGCGATCGGGTTGGCGTGGGTGATCTCCTTGCAAAGGTGGATCTGGATCTGCTGAAGCAAAAAGGAGTGGATCTGACCACGCCCATCGTAGTCACCGATCTGCCTGACGGGGGGAGCTTGGAGATCGCTTTAGAAAAAGTGAAGGTGGGCGACCCGTTGATGGAGGTTCTCCTTCCCGAGGAGGACGCGGCACCCTCCCCCGATCCCCTGAAATCAGCATCGGGGGAGGGTGAAACGCCCAAAAATCCGTCGGGGGAGGGCAAACGAGGAAAAAAACGGGTGAATTTTGACCTGCTCCAAAAGCTGGGCAAGGTTCTCATGACCGTCATTGCCGTCATGCCTGCGGCAGGACTTGCCATCAGCATCGGCAAGCTCATCTCCATGACGGGGGGAGAGATCGCCATTTTGGCTACGGTGGGCTCGGTGATCGAGAGCATCGGCTGGGCGATCATTTCCAATCTCCACATTCTCTTTGCCGTTGCCATCGGCGGATCTTGGGCGAAGGAACGGGCAGGCGGCGCATTTGCCGCGCTCATCGCCTTTATCCTCATCAACAACATCACGGGCGCCATCTTCGGTGTGACGGGCGCCATGCTATCCGATGAAACTGCGGTGGTGACCTCGCTGTTTGGACAGGAAATGCAGGTGTCCAACTACTTCACCTCGGTGTTGGGATCGCCTGCCTTGAATATGGGCGTATTTGTGGGCATCATCGCAGGCTTTGTGGGCGGTGCGGTCTACAATAAATTCTACAATTTCCGCAAACTGCCCTCGGCGCTCTCCTTTTTCAATGGCAAACGATTCGTGCCCCTTGCGGTGATCTTCTACTCGGCGGCGGCTTCTATTGTGCTTGCCCTGATCTGGCCGCTGATCCAATCGGGGATCAATGCCTTCGGCGTGTGGATCGCCAATTCCGCCGACAGCTCGCCTCTTTTGGCGCCCTTCATTTACGGCACGCTGGAGCGTCTGCTCCTGCCCTTCGGTCTGCACCATATGCTGACCATCCCTATGAACTACACCTCTTTCGGCGGCACTTACACCATCCTGACCGGCACCAATGCAGGCGAGGTGGTCTTCGGACAGGATCCCCTTTGGCTGGCGTGGGTCACCGACCTCATTGGCTTCAAAAACGCAGGGGATACGGCATCCTACACCGCCCTCTTGGAATCGGTCACTCCCGCTCGCTTCAAGATCGGACAGATGATCGGTGCGACGGGTCTGCTGTTGGGCATTGCCCTTGCCATGTACCGCCGTGTGGATGAAGATAAGCGGAAAGCTTACCGATCTATGTTCGTGTCGGCATCCTTGGCGGTCTTCCTTACGGGCGTTACCGAGCCGCTGGAATTTATGTTCATGTTCTGCGCCATCCCCTTGTATATCGTCTACGCCCTGTTGCAAGGCGGCGCGTTTGCGCTGTCGGGGATCATGGATCTCAGACTCCACTCCTTCGGCAATCTGGAATTTCTCACCCGTGTGCCCATGTCCTTGCAGGCAGGATTGTTACGGGATATTCTCAATTTCCTCTTAGCATCGGTGATCTTCTTTGTCATCGGCTATGTGGTTGCCTATTTCATGATCGGCAAATTCCGCTATGCCACCCCCGGACGGCTGGGCAATTATACGGTAGAGGGTGAGAGCACAGACTCCTCGGAGAGTACGGCAAGCCGTACCCTTTCGGCCGATAGCCAGCCTGCGCGGATCATTGCCCTTTTAGGGGGCAGAGAGAACATCGTGCTGGTAGATGCCTGCATGACCCGTCTCAGGGTGACGGTGAAGGATCCCTCCTTGGTGGCAGATGCGGATCAGTGGAAAGCCGAGGGCGCGCTGGGTCTGCTCCAAAAAGGCGAGGGTGTGCAAGCCATCTACGGACCCAAGGCGGATATTTTGAAATCGGACATCAACGATCTGCTGGGATAGGGGGATCTATGAAGCTGCTTACCTTGAATTTGCACAATCTTCCCCTCACTTGGGGAAAGGCGAAGATGGATGCCTTTGCAAAGGCGATCGAAGCAGAGCGCCCCGACGTGATCGCCTTGCAGGAGGTATTTGCCTCCACTCAAGGGGAGAACGATCCGCTTTCTTCCATTCTTTCCTTTTTGAAAGAGCGAGGAGCAAACTATTACGGCGTGTGGAAGCCTATCAAAATCGGCTACGGGATCTATCGGGAGGGGATGGCGATCCTCTCCACCTCTCCCATTACCGCCGAATATTTTTCCATTGTCAGCGACATCGAGGACGAAAACGATTGGAAAAAGCGGGGGATCATCGGTGTTTCGGTGGAGAAGTATCCCGATCAGCTCTTTTTCTCGGTGCATTATGGCTGGTGGGGGGATGCGGAGGAGCCTTTCGCCCGTCAATGGGCGAAGACGGTAGCCTATCTCGCCCCTTACCGAGAGAAGCATCGGATCTGGCTCATGGGGGATTTCAACAATCCTGCCCATCGGAGGGGCGAGGGCTATGATCGCATGATTGCCGACGGCTGGCAGGATGCCTATCTCTTGGCCAGTCATCGGGAAGGCGAGGCGACTGTTGCAGGCGAGATCGACGGTTGGCAGGGGGACGAGCGCAGCAAGCGAATCGATCTGATACTCACAAACCGTCCTGGGAGGATTGCGTGGGCGAAGGTGATCTTCGACGGTCAGCGCTATCCTGCGATCTCCGACCACTACGGATTGTGTGTACAATTGGTCTCTGAGGAGGATTCGTGATGCGAAGCGCAGGTGTACTATGTCCCCTCTTTTCCCTACCCTCCCCATACGGCATCGGTGGTTTGGGAAAGGATACCCGAGCATTTGTGGACTTTTTGCAATCGGCAAAGCAGAGCGTGTGGCAGATTCTCCCCATCGGTCCCACGGGGATGGGGGATTCGCCCTATCAGACCTTCTCGACATTTGCAGGCAATCCTTATTTCATCGATTTGGACGAGTTTCTGGAAAACGATCTGCTGACTAAAGACGAAATCCTGTCAGCAAACCTCGGCGGTGATCCCCATCGGGTGGATTACTCTGCTCAATACCGCCGTCGGATTCCCTTGTTGCGCCTTGCCTACCAAAGAAGCGGTCGGCAGACAGCGGAGCAATCACCGCCGTGGCTGGCTGATTACGCGCTGTTTATGGCGTTGAAGGATTCCCATCATGGCGCTCCTTGGTGGGAATGGGAGGAGCCCCTTCGCAGACGGGAGCCTGCGGCGATGGACGAAGCGAAGGAGCGTTGGGAGGAGGAGATCGGCTTTCACCGATTTGTCCAGCAGACCTTTTTCGGTCAGTGGGACGCATTCAAGCGCTATGCCAATGCCCACGGGGTGAAGATCATGGGGGATATCCCCATCTACACCGCTCTCGACAGCGCCGACGTGTGGGCAGATCCCCAACTGTTTCAGTTGGATGAGGATCTTCGTCCCATCGGGGTGGCAGGCTGTCCGCCCGACGGATTTTCCGAAACGGGTCAGCTGTGGGGCAATCCGCTCTACCGTTGGGAGAACCATGAGAAGGAAGGCTTTGCTTGGTGGATCGGTCGGTTTGCCCATTGCAGGCGGCTGTACGACTCTTTGCGCATCGATCATTTTCGGGGCTTTGATGCCTATTACGCCATTCCTTTTGGTAATCCCACCGCCGTGGGCGGTCATTGGGAAGAGGGCCCCGGGATTAGTTTGTTTGAACAAGTGAAAGAAAAGCTCCCCGATCTGCAAATCGTTGCCGAGGATCTGGGATTTATCACTCCGTCGGTGAAAAAACTCCTTGCCGATTGCCGCTTCCCCGGGATGCGCGTCTTGCAATTCGCCTTCGATGTGCGGGACGAGGGAGAGCGTAGTATCCATCTTCCTCATCTGTATCCGAAGAATTACGTGGCCTATACGGGCACCCACGACAATCAGACCCTGATGGGCTGGCTTGCCATCCTTCCCGAGGAGGAAGTCGGAGGCCAAGCGGTCTTAGGAAGACAACTTAGTAATTCAACTCCTTGGCTCACAGAACGACATGGCT
>JAZRIH010000117.1:0-1669 GCA_045645175.1 Eubacteriales bacterium
CCCCTCCCATTTCCTTTTGAACGGAGAATTATTATGATCGAAGTTCGTCTGTTTGCCACACTGCGAGAAGGCAGGGGCAAAATGGTCATGCTTCATGCTGAGGATTTTCCCAATGCAGCAGCGATCATTCGCCACTTGAACATTCCGGCAGAGGAGGTAGCGATCCTTCTCATCAACGGGTTTCATAACAAGCCGGATGCAACGGTGAAAGCCGGCGATGTTGTCGCTATCTTCCCCCCGGTGGGAGGCGGCTAATATGGAAAAACGATATATTCGCAATGTGCCTGCCCTGTCGGAGGACGAGTGCGCCCTCCTTCGCGCGAAAAAGGTCTGTGTCGTCGGCTGCGGCGGATTGGGCTGTCACATCATCGAGCAGCTTGCGCGTATCGGCATCGGCGAGATCCGCTGCGTAGACGGAGATCACTTTGAAGAAACCAATCTGAACCGACAAATCTTCTCCGCAGAAGAGCTTATAGGCCAGAGCAAAGCGGAAGCTGCTGCCGCGCGGGTAAACGCCATCAACAGCGGCGTCAATGTGCGCCCCTACTGCACCTACCTGAGCGAAGAAAATGCCGTCGAGATTATCAGCGGCTGCGATGCGGTGTTGGGAGGACTGGACAATATTCCCACTCGCAAAATTCTCGCTCGAGCCTGCGCCGAGGAGGGGATCCCCTATATTTACGGCGCGATCTCCGGATGGGTCGCACAAGCGGGCATTTCGATGCCCGGTGATGGCTTGATCGATCGACTGTATCCTAAAGACACCGCGCTCAAGGATAAGAGCGTTCTTAGTTTCACACCTGCACTCTCTGCATCCATGCAAACCGCTCTATGCGTCAAGTTGCTCACCGGCCGCGCAGTAGAAAGCGGCGTTCTGTACTATTTCGACCTGTTGGATCATGAATTTGAGAAGATCCCTATGTTGTAGTAAACTCTCACTGGAGTAGGAAACGCCGTTTTCCCGATATGAACAGGTATCGTTTTGCGCTCTTGAGGAATCATTAAAAGATGCACACCCCTTGGCTCAAAATGCACACCCCACAGACCTATCATTAAAAAGTTTATCCGCTGAAAACGAAAAAGGCTCCATGGCGATCATTACAGAATCGCCGTGGAGCCAATTATCGTTAAATTGTATCATGAACCCCTTGGAAACAGGGACTTTTGCAAAAAGAAACCGGACACCAATCGTGATACACATTGTATCAAAATTAGTGTCCGATTATGGCAAAGGTGGGTAATTTTAATAGAAAACGGTGTTCGTGGGGTGCACCCCGGTTTTCTGGGGTGCATTTTGAGTAATTATGAAATCAAAGAGGCAGCCATTCCGTGCTTTGCCGCTCGTAAAATACCGAGCTAAAAGTTGAAAACAAAATTGGTATTCGTCCCTCTCTGAACTGATAAAGCACTTCGACGCAAATTGCGAAAGTTTCTTGCAATCCTTCTTGACAAAAAAACGAAAGCATGCTATCATTTCCCCGAGGTGTGGCAAATGGAAAGAAACAACTTGTGCGGAGCACTGATCAAGCAGATTCACGATGAGTTGGAGAAAAAGGCAAATGCCTTGCTGCGGCAGCAGGATCTGACACTTTCTCAAATGAATGTCCTGATGGAACTGGAAACAGCCCCCGCGCATCAGCTGTCCCTAAAAGAACTGGAAGTTTTACTC
>JAZRIH010000118.1:0-6727 GCA_045645175.1 Eubacteriales bacterium
GACGCAATTGAGGTGTAGTATAGTCTTCTCCTGTTATTTGAACCCATTCTTCTATTGAGTTTACAATTCCACTGTAAACCCCTTCTTTACGATAGGATTCTCGAAGAAGTAACATCGGGGCACCCTCATTTAGTGAATGGTAAGCATTTCTTAAATAGCTTTTTCTATCGTTATCTGTAACCAACATATGCAAACCCATACAATCAAGTGCCGCATCATAACTTTCTTTTGCACACTCCGCTACCATATCAAGCACTTCGCATTTTGCATTTGGATATTCTTCTAATAATTTATTACTCTTTTCAATTGCTGAGGGAGAAATGTCGACTCCATGATAAACACATCCAAGTTTGGACAATATGACTCCACAAGCACCTTCGCCACAAGCATATTCGATTACCTTCTTACCTTTAAGGTCATTTTCTTCAACCCAGTTTTTCAATACATTGTAAAGGTTTTCATCTTCAGGAGAATTGCCCCATCTCTCTGCTCCAGCAGAATATGCCGCTTGGTAACGTTTTTCGTAAGCTGCGTAATACTGTTCTTTCATTTTGTTATCCCCCCTTAAAATCGCGGTAGTATAATCTCAATTTCTGCATATGTGGCGATTTCAGCTTTTTATTATAGCATAAAAAACTGTTTTTGTAAAGATGGGGAAAAGTGTATCATGTGTTTGAAAGCAATTCGCATAAAGCCGCCGAGAGCAACAATTAAGGTTACTCTCGGCAATTCTTTTTCCTAAGTCATAATATCTTCAAATAATAGCCTCCCGATATATCCTCGGGGTTAGGATTGTATCAGCGCTTGAAAATCCTCTCGATCAAACAGTGGAGTATACCGTTTTTGTCTCAGTCTGTTTTTGAGCTGCTCGGAAATCGGCTTTTCAATATCGTCCAAGCCGTTGATGATGTACATCATGCGGTAATCCACGGGATAATTCACTTCAATTCCCTCAAATACGCCATCCAGGGTATGCTTCTCGCTCTGCGGAACCTTTCTTGCATGCTCCATCATAATGCGCAAATACGCCATCGCCTGATCCAAGTTGCCTTCTATGATCTCAAACTCAGCACGCATCTGATATGCACAGATCAGATTCTTGTGAAAATCATGATAATTCCCGTCCGGGAATACCACCTTGAGTATCTCTTCTTCCGCATCAAGCGCTGCGATCACGTAAGGATCTTTTTTCTCGGCAAAATGATAAATTCTTGAAAATGCGATGCACAAGGCCTGTAGTTTTTTGTAAACAGACCATTTTTTGTGCTGGATTAACTCTTCCCCCTGTAAGCACAATTCCATTGCTTTATCCTTGGTGAATTGATTTTGCGTCGGAAACATTTCCGCGTACCCCTTTGCACGGTCATAGTCTCCCAAGTTTTTGCAGCATACCATGGCATTCCAAATTGCATTGCCTCTAACGCTTGCATCATCACAATCCTCAATTACCATGTCATTGTGCTTGATTGCTCGCTCAAGCATTTCAACCGAATACTCGGACGTAGGCTCCTCCTTAAATTCCGAGCAATATGCCATAAACATTTCGGTTTGGGCCAAAAACGCAAGATATTTGTAGTCGTTGGGATAATCCTTGACCGCCTGCAGGGCGATCTGATAATTATCTCTGGTGTCGTACTTCAAATAATTCACGTATCTCTCGTCGTACTCCAATCGCTTGGCATCGGTTTCTTCCTTCTTGCCGCCAAGTAACTCATCCGCGCTCACGCCCAGAACTCGCGCAAGCGGCATGATCAGCGCAAGATCGGGTGCAGTCAGCCCGCACTCCCACTTGGATACCGCCTTGTCGGTCACACCAAGATAATCCGCCAGCTTCTCCTGTGTCAGCCCGTTTTGCTTTCTAAACTGCTTGATTCTTTGTCCGATTTGATTCATATTCACACCTCATAATACTTAGTAAGCCCGGCCTTGCTTCTGAATATAGTATAACACAGATGCAAAAATGTTGCAACACCCGCGTTTTCAAGTAGAAGTATCCTGACAGGAGAGTTTTGAAAGTTCAAAAACAGCAATGATTCAATTAATTATGGAATAAATACTAAAAAAACAAGGTGTTTCGGACACATTCATTTTTCTGTTCAGTGTACTTATCATAGTCAAACTGACACACCACCAATTACAGTTACTCTCGGCGCCTTCTGTTCAAATCAAGTTGCCCCTTGCTCTGTGTAATACTGCGCTTGCGCATTCCAAAGCTCAAAGTATTTTCCCGACTCGTCTGCCAGAAGCTCGGCATGACTTCCTTTCTGGATGACCTGCCCCTCATGGAATACGGCGATCTCGTCGCAGAACTTGCAGGAGGACAGACGGTGGGAAATATAGATAGCAGTCTTATCACCGGCGATGTCATTAAATTTACTGTAGATCTCAGCCTCGGCAATGGGGTCGAGGGCGGCGGTGGGTTCGTCGAGGATGATGAAGGGCGCGTCCTTGTATAGGGCTCTGGCGATGGCGATCTTTTGGGCTTCGCCGCCAGAGATGTCGATACCTTCGGGGTTATAATCCTTATAAAGATAGGTATCCAGTCCGTCGGGCAAAGCGTTAAGACGGTCTCCGAAACCTGCCTTGATGAGGCAATCGGTCACCAAATCGGGATCATAATCACGTCCCGATGCCACATTCTCACCCAGCTTCAGTGCGAACAGGCGGAAGTCCTGAAAGACCACCGAGAAAATCATCATATAGTCGAGGTAGTTATATTTGCGGATATCAATGCCGTTCAGGAGGATAACTCCCTCGGTGGGATCGTAGAGGCGGCACAGAAGCTTGATGAAGGTGGTCTTACCCGAGCCGTTCATGCCCACCACGGCCAGTCGACTGCCAACCTTGAATTTCATATTGACATGACGGAGGGCATATTGCTCGCTTCCCGGATATTTGAAGGACACGTCGCGGAATTCCACTTCGTAGTCGCGGTCGCGGCGCTTTTCTACAGTAAGGGAGCCTTGGTACATATTGTTAGGAATATCCAAAAATTCAAATATTAGCTTCAAGAAGGGGGCATTATTCCGTAGTTTGCCCATGGTCGAAATGAGGGTTGCCATGCCGCCCGATACAGCGGTGATGGCGGCGATATACTGAGTCACCGAGCCAATACCAAAGGCACCGCCCCAGGCTTTCAGGCAAACAAAAACATAGACTACACCGGTAAAAATTATCGAAACAGCGGCAGAAGCAGCATACAAGAACCCCATCGAGCCTTGCGCATATTTGGCAAATTCGCCCTTGGAATAGAACGTTCCGTTTTTATCTCGAACAAATTTCGAATAGATCGTATCCTGCCTGTACATACGGATATCAGCTGCCATATCCTTTTGAGAAGCCAATCTAAAGTAGAAACTGATCTGGCGATTTGCCATTAAGTGCAGATGCTGATTTTTCGCCCAATAACTCCCCGCTCGATTTGACAGAATAGGAGCCAACCATGTAATAAACAGCATGATGATAATCATAAGCAGGATAAATAGCGGATGATTCAAAACCGTCAATCCCCCCGCACTGTCAGGCACACGACTGGTAAACAGAGATACGGTCAGTGCAACTCCCCCTAATATCTGAAGCAGAGCCGAAATAAGATTTTCATAGGGGTAAAGTGCGTGATAAATCCCCCATCCACCGCCATACTGATTCTGTTTGATCTTCTCTAACAACTCATGTCTTGAAGTGTCGTCGATATCTGTATAGTCCATGCTAAGCATTTTATCGCCATAGATCCATTGAATGGTGTGCCAGAGATAGTCGGATGTTTTCATAATCCATCTGTTCAACAGGACGGATATCACCGTAATGACAGCAGCAGCGAGAAGTATACTCCAAACCAGTATTTTCAGGTGTTCGGGGTCACGCGCTCCTGACAATTCGTCAATCAGTTGAGCTGAAAGATAGATACCAACATAAGGAGTCAATGCTTCAAAAATTACACGCAGCCACCGAATCAGAACCATTTGGGGCCGATACTTATGGATAAGAGCTCGTGCGCGGGTAATGTCCTTGAAGATTTCCATCCATGTCACTCGCTTTTCAACTTGCGCTTTCTTCATGATGCTCGTCTCCTTCCTGATAGTATTGACTTTGCACCTCAAACAGCTCCGCGTATCGTCCACCGCGACGGATCAGTTCCTCGTGGGTACCCTCCTCGCGAATTGCCGCGTTTTCAATAAAAATGATACGGTCGCAAAAGCGGGTAGAGGCTAAACGGTGTGAAATATACACAGAAGATTTTCCCTTTGTCATTCCGTTGTACTTTTGGTACATCTCCGATTCTGCTACGGGGTCAAGAGCCGCGGTAGGCTCGTCCAAAATAACAAAGGGAGCATCCTTATAAAGTGCCCTTGCCAGCATGAGACGTTGAGTCTCGCCGCCCGAAAGCATGATTGCATTTTCATAGACCTCTCGGTTGAGATAGGTGTTGAAGCCATCAGGGAGGGATTCGATCTTTTTCAGCAGGCCGGCTTTATCGGTGCAGGCCTTGACCCGATTCATGTTGATCTCCCTATCATTTTGGGCTATGTTAACCGCTATGGTGGCTGCAAGCAGAGAAAAGTTCTGGAATACGGCTGAAAACATGGAATAGTAATCTGCTCGATTATAAGTTCGGATATCGGTACCGTTGAGCAGTACCCGCCCCTCGGTGGGATCGTAGAAGCCACACATGAGCCTGATCAGCGTGGTTTTACCAGCACCGTTCAAACCCACTATAGCCAGCTTTTCGCCTGAATGCAGGGTCAGGTTGATGTTCGTTAAGGTGTTTTTTTCCGCACCGGGATAACGGAAAGAGACGTTTTCCAGTTTCAGTTCATAATTCGTTTCGGATTCAGGAGACAGGGGGACGCCGCCATCAAAGGTAAAAGGCTCGGGATAATCTAAATATTCCCGTACAGTTGAAAGCTCCAAGCTTTGTGTGTAGAGAGTGTTGAACGTATCCAGTATTCCGGATACCCATGAGGTAAAGCCCTGCACCGCCGTAAACAGTAGCAGGAATTCTGCCACGGAAAGACCGCCGGTGACAACCATGTAGATCAAGTACGCATATGCGATCCCGTTCCGGAGAAAAGCGGTGACGAGGTTAACCGCATGAGCAATCAGCTGTACTGTGTTCTGCTTTTTGGAAAAGGCCAGCAAGGTATCTACGCCTTTTTGATACAGCTCCTCGATCCATGGACGAAGACCGAAAATGCGGATGTCTTTAGCTGCTGTCCAATCCAATGTAATGCGATTCAGATAGGATGTTTCCCGACTCGGTTTTGCTTGCTCGTCACGGTGTCGGTATGCATATCCGTTCACCCAGCGATTTACAAAATATTGTAGCAATGTTGTAGCCAGAATTACGCATAACAGAAGAATAGGAATACGGCTTAACAAAAACAGGTAGATGATAAAACCTATAAGATTCGTCAAGAGAGCCGTCAGCGTGTTCCAAATCGCCTCCGTAGCCTGTTGGTTTCCGCTGGTTGAATCCAACGATTTACTGAACAGCATAGAAAACCTTTGATCGTCCAAATTCGAATAGGATGTATGGCAAGCCTTATTATTGATTTGTGCGAGCAGCTCACAGCGCACCGTAACACGCCCAAAGAGAGTGTTCTGGTTCACATAAGCTGTCAAAGCCGACAAAAGCATGATCCCGCCCACAAACAACAGAATTGTCAGCAGTAACTCTGTCAACGGTGCCTTCCGCTCCAATGCCCCGAGAATAGCAGGGGAGATGTACAGATTCACCAGATTGCTTGCTACCGCCAGCACCGTGACCGCCAGGCACAGGAGCGGCACCTTCTTTTCCTTGATACTCCATGCCAGCTTGATCATGTACCAGGAGTTTTGCCACATATTGTACTTTGGTTTTGGTGGCTTTTCTTTCTTCGGTTTCTTTTCCTTGTCTTTCTTCACGAAGATCACCATCCTTTCTGCCCCCTATCATATCACAAAAATTCGTCCCCGTGTGATTTTGGGGACGAATCGTTATTTTCGGGGGACGAATTGTAAAATACGTTGTCGGTTTACATCTGCGGGATCAAGATCTCGGTGGTAAACGCCCCATCCTCGCTGTTTCGGGAGAGGTAGCCGTCCAAACGCTCAATGATGTTGTCGATGCGGACGAGACCGAACCCGTGACCGTCTCCCTTGGTGGTACGGAAGCCCTTGCCAACCTTGGGGAGCTTGTCCGTAGCGGTCAGATTGGTGAAGGATATGTAAAGCTGGGTGTTTTTCATATCCATATATACGCGGATCATGCGCTCGGCAGGCGGCAGAGCGAGGCTAGCTTCGATGGCGTTGTCGAACAGGTTGCCAATGATGACGCAGAGATCCAGTTCGGACATTTTCAGCTCCACGGGAATATGAGCATCCACCTTGACGGTGATCTCCTTGGATTTGGCAAGAGAGATCTTACTGTTCAAGATGGCATCCGCCATGCTGTTGCCCGTCTTGACCACGGTATCCACGGTGGAAAGATCGGTGTCCAGCTCGTCCAGATAGGCCTTGATGCCCTCCATATCGCCGCTTGCAGCCAGTACCTTCATGGTCTGGATATGGTTGCGGTAATCGTGCCGCCAACCGCGAATCTGGCGGTACATGGTCTCTACCTCTTGATAGTGCGTGTCTATCAGCTCTCGCTGATAGGCGGCGAGGCGTTTATCCACTTGTCGGGAAAAGAATGACATGGCAGCCTCCTTAGGTGTGGGTGATGATGGCTCGGTTCAACGGTTCGTAT
>JAZRIH010000119.1:0-3607 GCA_045645175.1 Eubacteriales bacterium
TCTTTCCCTTTTTTGAAGAAGGAGATCACCGTCAGAATAAAGGCAACTGCGCCCATGCAGTAGGAGATCATGTAGACCAATACGTGGGGGATAAAGAAAGGCGATTGCAAAGCAGGAGCGAATTCCCACGCCGACTCTGCATCCATGAAGCAAAGTCCGGTCATGACTACGCCGGCTGCGAAGGTGAAGCAGGGAGACATCCATCCGCTGTCACGGGTAAAGCGCATGAGCAGCCAGATGGGCAAAAAGCAGGCACCCAGGAAGGTGAGCACTTGATACATACTCACGAAGGGGATGTAGCCATTGACCAGATAATTGTTCACCACCAAGGTGAGATTGCAGGTAAATCCTGCGATCCACAACAAGCGGGAGAGGAGCAGATGACGTTTGCCGATCAGGTCGGTGAAGAATGCGGAGTAATACAGGAGGGCGGCAAAGAGTGCCAGCAGTTTCAAGAGAGAAGGACTCATTTTTTGCCTCCTTTGGTGGGTTTACGGTTGGATTTGGGTTTAGGAGAAGATTTGGGAGAGGATGTTTTCTTGGTTGCGGAAGTAGATTTGGCGGAAGGAGCTGACGGAGCAAGATCGAAATCGCCGTGCCGTTTGCCTTTTGGCTTGCCGCGAAGCAGACACATGAAGATAGCACCCAGCATGACTAAAATCATACCTGCGAGGGTTGCCCATTCGCCGGGGTCTTGCTTGATGAGAAGAACTACCGACAGGGGATGAACGTAGATCAGCGCCGTGTCGCCCATATTCAGAGCATAGCCGCGAATCTCACCGCTAAGGGTGGAGATCTCGCTTTCGGGTACCTTTACATAGCCGCCGGCAGAGGGGGTGTAGAGCATATAAGACACTTCTGCGGCTGCTTTGCCGTAAGTATCGGTAATCTTACCCATGAGAGCGCTGCCGCCATCGGTGGTGGTGAAGGAGTTATGGGGCTTCAGTTCTTCCTTCATGATGTATACCGATACGCCAGCGTCGCTGACGCGGATGCCTGCAAAGACATTGCCATAGGTTTCCACGGGATTTTCCCGTTCCCCTTCCATGGAGGGGTCAAAAATCGGGGTGACTACGCCCTGATCCATGGTGTAATAGTAGTAGCTGACGCGGGCGTTGGGATAGGTTTCTTTGACATGAGCAAGGATATTCTCGCCGTTGTCGGTGAGAGTCTCGGTGAACGCTCCGTCTTTGGGAGTGAGGTAGACGGTGACCATTCCGTTTGCTTCCTCGGTGTATGCCCAAAGCTGACCGGGGATCAGAGCAATCTCCTCCACGGAACGGGGCAGGAAACGGCTGTTGGCTTCGTCATACAGATAGTAGGCATAGCGGGTACCTGCGATGTCCTGATAGATCAGCGAAAGCAGATCGTAGCCCGATTCTGTACCGTGGGCGGCGTAGACGTCGTAGAAGGAATCTGCGGTGAGCCCGTACTGACCCGAGAGGGTCTTGATGCCGTCCGAATAGTCCATTAAGTAGATTTTTTTGCCATTTTGACGAAGTGTGCGATTGACCTCCAAATAATCTTTGGTCTGCCGCAGAGTGGTGGGCTCTAAAAATTCTACGTCGGCGCGGTAATATTTATCGTTGCCGGAGTCATATTTGTCTACTCGAAAAGAGTTGATGCGAAAGGAAAAGCCCAGATCGTTTTCCTCGCCTGATTTGTTGCGAATGGAGGAATAAAAACTGCCGTTTTCGTTTACGGGCACCTGGACGGTTTGCTCCGAGCCTGCCAGTTCAAAGGCGGCAAGTCCCGATAAAAGGATCAAAAGTCCCAAATGCATCAGGTAAAATCCAATTTTATAGCAGGAAAATGCAGGTTGATATACCGAAATGCAGGCGATTTGCAAAATTGCAAAAATAATAAACAGAGTAGCTGCCAGCCCGCCGGTGAAAATGTCAATCTTGCCGGATACTGCCGCAATCGTCGAGGCGACAGCAAGAACTGCAGTGAGCAGAGTCATGGTCCAATAGGTAAATGAATGGAGTTTACGGATGGAATTCATAACGCTTCCTTTCTTAATGATGTCAGATCTGTTACAGGCTGTATTTTGGCCTAATTGGCAGATTAGTAACATTATATCAAATTCATGGGTAAAATCAAGAGCAAGGGTGTAAACAAATTGCAAATTGCAATTTTGTTGGACTGTTTGAAAAAATAATAGGTTGTCAAAAATATTGTCGAAGTTGCACAATGCCATGGAAAACGGTTGATTTTGAAAGTGGAATATGATAGAATACAACCAATGGATTAAATCCCACGAAAGGATATTTATTTATGAAACCGATTTGCAGAATTCCTGATTGTCAGCATGTCAGCTATGAAGGCGATGTCAACGATACCGCCCTGCGTTATGAAGTGGCCGATGGTGCAGTAAAGGTATATCTCACCGCTACTGTTGCTCATCCTCGTACGGTTACGCTCCGCTGGAAGAATCCCATTACCCGTCCTGTGAAGGTACTGGGGGACGCATGGGAACGCGGTTACGGCACATTTGGCTGGAACAGTCTGTGTGCAGAAAAATGGATGCCCTGGTACTGTGTACTGGCTGAAGAGCATCCCGAAGGTCAGCCCACCACCGTTACCGGCTACGGCGTCATGACCCGTCCCAATGCAATGGCATCCTGGTCTTGCGATACCGAAGGCATCACTCTTTGTCTGGACGTAAGATGCGGCGGTGTTGGCGTAGAGCTGGATGGCAGAGAGCTGGAGGTTTGTACCGTTGTCAGCTGCTGCTATGAGAATACCCACAGCTATGGAGCAGTAAAAGCCTTCTGTAAGGTGATGTCTCCCGATCCTCTGCTGTCTGATAAGCCCGTTTACGGCGGCAACAACTGGTATTACGCATATGGCGATTCCTCCTACGAGGAGATCGTTTCCGACTGTACTCTCCAGGCGAAGCTGGCAGAAGGTCTGGAAAACAGACCCTTCATGGTCATCGACGATGGATGGCAGCCCAATCGTTGTGCAGGCCCTTGGGTGGCCAACGAAAAGTACGGCGACATGAAGAAGACTGCCGATGCATTTAAGGCGATGGACGTCCGTCCCGGTATCTGGGTGCGTTTCCTTCGCGATGAGCGTCCCGAGATCCCTGCAGAGTGGCGTTTGAACAAGAGAGGCCGTGCGCTGGACGATCCTCGCTTCCTGAAGGAAGGCTATCTGGATCCTTCTCATCCCGAAGTTGCCAAGTTCATTGCAGATGACGTGAAGAAGATCGTCAACGAATGGGGCTATGAGCTGATCAAGCATGACTTCTCCATGGTAGATATGTTCGGAGCATGGGGTAAGGATTGCGGCAGACTGATCACCAACGACGGTTGGTCCTTCTATAATAAAAAGAAGACTTCCGCAGAAATCACCAAGGATTTCTACAAGAACATTTTGGACGCAACCGACGGCAAGTGTCTGATTTTGGGCTGTAACTGTATCGGCCATCTGCTGGCAGGCCTGGCGCATCTGAACCGTACCGGCGACGACACCAGCGGCTACGAATGGGCGCGTACCCGTCAGATGGGCGTAAACACTCTGGCGTTCAGAATGTGTCAGCACAATATCTTCTTTGCGGCAGATGCTGACTGTGTAGGATTTTTGCCCGATTGCATCGATT
>JAZRIH010000120.1:0-6000 GCA_045645175.1 Eubacteriales bacterium
GCCCCCATTAGTCTTTCCGCAGATGGCGAAAAGGTATTTTTGTCGAAAACAGACGGAACGTTCAGCGATGCACTACTGATTCCGTCCATTCCCTATAATCACAGCTACGGTCGCTATGAACGTACCCTCTGCTATTTCACAACGCCTACATTTGGTAAAATCAATCAAAAAGGCTCACTCGCTATTTCTTCCGCACCTACCGCTAATCTTACTTCCGGAGAATACGCCTTAGCACAGACCGTGTTCTTGAATGCGAAAGGAACAATCTATTACACGCTGGACGGTAGTCTTCCTACGAAAAATTCCGCTGTCTACAACAACAGTAAAGGAATTTCCGTAAATCAAACGACCACTATTCGAGCAATGGCGATTGAAAAGGATATGATCAATTCTCCTGTAGTCACCTTCCAATATCTGATTGCCCTTCCCGACTACACTTTGCCTATCCTCAGCATTTCTATTCCCAATGATGATCTGTTCGGTGCGAATGGTATCTATACCAACTATAGCAATGCAGTAGAAAAAGAATGTAACGCCGCATTCTTCATCGATGGAAAAGAAGAATTTTCGCTTAGTTGCGGACTTAAGATTTTCGGCGGCATGAGCCGACAGTTTGACAAAAAATCCTTCCAACTGAAATTCAAGTCAAAGTACGGCACATCTAAGCTGAATTACCAAATGTTTGAGAATCTGGACATCCATGAATTTGATTCACTGGTAGTCCGCTCCGGATCGCAGGCCATGGTCAACTACCGCTCTTTCATCAATGATGAATTGGTAACATCCCTTGCGGCAACTTCGGGAAATATGCCTGAAGTATTGACGCAAGCCTACCGCCCCTGCAATCTCTATATCAACAACGAGTATTTCGGACTTTATTTTATCCGCGAGAAGATTGATGATGATTTCATCGCCGCTCACTATAACGTATCTCCCGAAAGCGTCACTGTTATTAACTGGGTAGCTACTGTTAAATACGGCGCAACCGATCAAGGTTGGAACGAGATCTTCAATTCTGCATACAGAAAGGATCTTACCTCCTCTGAGGCATATCACAAAGTTGCAGATCAACTTTCTCTGGAGAGTTTGATCGACGTTTATCTGATGCGATTGTGGTGCTCGGACAACGATTCGGGCAACATTCGCGCCTTCAAATCCTCCGAAGGCGATGGCAAATGGCGATTCATTCTCTTTGATTGCGACATGAGTTTCGAAAACGGTCATGCAAGCGGTCGTGTGAATTATTTGTTCAACGATTCCAATTATGGAAAAATGCATGGACTGATCCGTTCTCTGCTGAAAAACGCCGAATTCCGTGCACTGTTTTTAGAGCGTCTGGAATTCCATTGCAACAACACCTTCACACCTGAAAAAGCCGTTGCACGTATTGACGAGTTGGTTGCGGAAATTGAGCACGACATGAAATATAATACCGCACGCTGGCCTCAGTACCACGCTTCAGTTGCAGCATGGAAGTACAATATCAGCCAATTGCGCAAATTCGTCGGTGCTAACCATCTGGTCACCATGCGGCGAGAATGCGTCACGGTTTTGAAACTTACTCCCGATGAAGTTCGTGCTTCTTTCGGCGAAGAGTATGTAAAATATTGCAAATAGTAAAAATATCCTCCGTTCATTGCATTTTCATGCATGATCCGGAGGATATTTCTTGTCACATTGCACAAATTCGCTCGCATAACGATGTGCAATTTGATGTTCGTGACAACCAAATCCGATCATTTTTCAGAAATTTCAAAAAAATTGTGAAAAAAGAACAAATTTTAATCAAATTCCTATTGCATTTTTCTAAAATATGTGTATAATAGATGCATCGGGGTTTTTGAGACTCAAAAACCAATAATACTTACACGGAAGGATATGATTCCCATGAAAGCTTTTATTACTGACAACATTCGTAACGTTGTACTGCTTGGCCATACCGGCAGCGGCAAAACCACCCTCGTTGAGGCAATGGCATACGGCGCAGGTCTGATCGACAAGATCGGTAACGTAAACACCGGAAATACAATCAGTGACTGTGACAAAGAAGAGATCAAGAACCAGTTCTCTATCAGCACTTCTGTAATTCCCGTTGAATGGAATGATGTCAAGATCAATATTATCGACGCTCCCGGTTACCCCGATTTTATCGGCGAGACTCAGGAAGCAGTTTCCGCAGCAGATGCCGCTATCATCGTTGTGTCCGGCAAGGACGGCGTTCAGAACGGCACCAAGACTGCATGGGAGCTTTGCGACAAGTATAAGCTGCCTCGCATGATCTATGTATCCAACATGGATGACGACAACGCATCCTTCCGTCAGATCGTTCTGGATCTCACCGAACTCTACGGCAAACAGATCGCTCCCTTCTATCAGCCTATGCGTGAAAACGGCAAATTCGTTGGTTACATCAACGTTATGAAGATGGCCGGCCGTCGTTTCTCCGATTTCGGTAAGAGAGTAGAATGCGCTGTTCCCGAATACAGCAAAGAAAATCTGGAAATCCATCGCGAGATCTTCCTGGAAGCAGTTGCTGAAACTTCCGAAGACTTCATGGAGCGTTACTTCGAAGGCGATACCTTCACTGAAGCAGAAATGCGCGCTGCAATGAAGGCCAATGTTCGTACCAACAAAATCGTCCCCGTTATTATGGGTGCCGCTCCCGAGTACAAGAACATTCACAACCTGCTGAACGATATCGTTGAGCTGTTTGCCGCTCCCAATACCCGTACCTGCGCAGGTATCAACCAGAAGACCAACGCTATCTTCGAAGGCAACTACGACTTCGCCAAGGCTAAGTCCGCTTACGTATTCAAGACCATTGCCGATCCTTACATTGGCAAGTTCTCTATGATCAAGGTAGTTTCCGGTGTTCTGAAGTCCGGTGATACCCTGTATAATGCCACTAAGGATGCGGACGAACGTATTAGCAAGCTGTACACCATCTGTGGCAACAAGACCACTGAGGTTGAAGAGCTCCACGCAGGCGACATCGGCGTTCTCAGCAAGCTGAGCTCCGTAGCTACCGGTGATACCCTGTCCACTCGTTCCACCCCTGTTACTTACGGTAAGACCGCTATCGCTAAGCCTTACGCATTTACCCGTTACACCGTTCCCAACAAGAACGAAGCTGACAAGGTTGTACAGGCTATTCAGAGAATGAGCGAAGAAGATCTCACTATCAAGCTGGTAAACGACGCACAGAACCGTCAGACTCTGCTCTACGGTATCAGCGAACAGCATCTGGCGATCGTTGCATCCAAGCTTTCCTCTAAGTATAGAGTAACCGTTCAGTACTGCGAGCCCAAGACCGCATACCGCGAAACCATTCTGGGCAAGTCCGATACTGAATTCAAATACAAGAAGCAGTCCGGCGGTCACGGTCAGTACGGCCACGTTAAGATGCGCTTCTCTCCCTCCAATGATCTGGAAACTCCTTACGTATTCGAAGAAGAGGTTGTAGGCGGTTCCGTACCGAAGAACTACTTCCCCGCTATCGAAAAGGGTATCGACGACTCCATCGGCGCAGGTCCTCTTGCAGGCTACCCCGTTGTTGGTATCAAGGCTGTTCTGTATGACGGTTCCTATCACCCCGTTGACTCCTCCGAAGCAGCATTCCGTATCGCAGCTTCTCAGGCATTCAAGAAGGGCATTATTGATGCGAAACCCGTTCTGCTGGAACCCATCGCAACTCTGACCATCGTTGTTCCCGAAGCTAACACCGGTAACGTAATCGGCGATTTGAACAAGCGCCGTGCAAGAGTACTGGGTCTGGACTCCGCTGGAAACGGCAAGCAGCAGATCGACGCTGAAATTCCCATGTCTGCCCTCTATGGCTACTCCGCTACTCTGAACGCACTGACTGCAAGTGCAGGCACCTTCTCCTTTGAATTTGCCCGTTACGAGCAGGCTCCCTCTAATATTCAGGAACAGCAGATCCAGAAATATCAGAGCGGTGCAGAAGACTAATTTTAACACCATCTTCTCCCCCACAGCAATGCTGTGGGGGATTTTTTCGAACAAATAATTTCTATCTCCCTTGACAAAATTAGCGGCTTGCGATACAATAATAGTATCTTGCTATTCTAAAGGAATTTCTATGACAACATACAAACAAAAATCAAAACTCCCGTGGGCAATGCTTCCCACGATCATGTTACTAGCTTGGCCCACCATGCTGGAACAGCTCATGCAGACCGCTGTACAGTATATCGATACTGCAATGGTGGGTGCACTTGGTACAGACGCTACTGCAGCAGTCGGCGCTACTACTACGGTCAACTGGTTGGTTGGTAGTACCATTTCCGCAATCGGCATCGGTTTCTTAGCCTTCATTGCTCAAGCAATTGGTGCAGGCAAAGATGAGGACATCAAAAAAGCATCTGCACAAGCGGCGCTTTCGGTACTGGTTGTTGGTGTGTTTTTTACTATCCTCACCCTCGCCCTCAGCAACATGGTGCCTGTTTGGATGCAAGTAGATAAAGCCATTCAAAAGGATGCGGCAATCTATTTCTTTATCCTGTACACCCCTATGATTCCCAGAACCGCAACCATCATCTTTGGCACGATTCTGAGAGCTGCAGGCGATACCAAAACACCCATGTGGGTGGGTATTTGGATGAACATCATCAATGTCATCCTCAACTTTGCTCTGATCTACCCTACCCGCACTGTAAAACTCTTCTCTGCTGAGTTTACCATTTACGGTGCAAACTGGGGCATTGCCGGCGCCGCAATTGCCAGCGCCATTGCCATCACCATCGGTGGTATCATCATCACCATTGCCTTGTGGAGACATCCGCAGGTATCTCCCAAAGGTCAATCTTTTAAGCCCGATCTTGCCATTTTGAAGCCTTGTATGAAGGTAGCATATCCTAATGCCCTTCAGCGTTTCGGCACTTCCCTGGGTTACGTTGCTTTCGCCGCTATGGTCAACTCCCTCGGCGAAATCGCAACCGCCGCACACACCATTGCCAACACCGTTGAATCGGCGTTCTACATCCCCGGTTACGGTATGCAGACTGCCGCTGCTACCCTTGCAGGCAATGCCATGGGCGCAAAGGACGACAAACGCATCCGTGATCTTGCTAAGATGATTCTGATCATTGAGATCGCTTTGATGATTGTATCGGGCGGACTGCTGTTTGTATTTGCCCGTCCTATGGTAAGCATCTTCTCCAGCGATGCAGCAGTTATTGCGCTGGGTACAACCGTGCTGTGCATGGTTGCTCTGTCCGAGCCTTTCTACGGCGTGTCTATCATTATCGAAGGCATGATGCAAGGCATGGGCAAAACGGTCATGCCGTTTGTCTGCAACATCGTTGGTATGTGGGGCATCCGCATTGTGGGTACATTCCTCTGCACTCAGCTTTGGGGCATGGGACTGGTATCGGCGTGGGCGTGCATGATCTTGCATAATCTGATGCTATTTGTTATGTTCGGGTATTATTATGTGTCCGGACGATGGAATCCGCTGAGAGAAAAGAAAAAGAGATAGTTTTTGCATATACATAAAGCCGCCGAGAGTGACTGTAATAGTCGCTCTCGGCGGTGTTGTTATTCAATTCCTTACAACGCAAACAGCAGGCTTTTCATTATTCTGAACTGGTTTTAACCAACCCATATCAAACAAGACATTTACCAAATTTTCTATAGAATTGAACTGATAAACAATCGCCCCAACATACTCTGCAGTCTTTCGAATATGCGTAGGTGCAAGATCAGCGGTTACAGTTGAGGCGATTTCCGAGGTTTTGCGATTCAGCTCCGATACAACAGAAACACATTCTGCAAGCATCTTTCGCATCTCATTGTACTCCTCATACGTCCAAACAGCAAAATTTGCTTTGCCATCTTTTGCATAGCCAAGGTCATCAAGCGCTTTCTGACAATTCTTCGGTAAATATTCAAAGCAATCTACGGCCGTGCAGACTACGGAATCGGTCATTTGACCTTCAAAACGCTGTGCGTTCAGCGTCTCCCTGAAATTCATTGCAATCA
>JAZRIH010000121.1:0-9494 GCA_045645175.1 Eubacteriales bacterium
CCATCTCAAACGCCGAAGTTTTCCCCCTCCTTCCGAACCATCCACCCTTTTCCTTGGCTTTTGCCGACTAAAACTGAAACATAATAAATTTTATTTATAAGTAAGAAAGAGAGTACATCATGACTGTAACCAAAACCTATCGTTTCACCGACATTGACTGCCCCAACTGTGCGGCAAAAGCAGAAGCGTTGATCAAGAAGATCAAGGGCGTGCAGAATGCATCCATCGCATTTTTCGCTCAGAAGGTGACCATCACCGCTGAGGAAGCCGATTTTGCCACCATCTATCCTGCCGCTGTTGCTGCTGTGAAAAAGATCGAGCCCGATTGTGAGTTGGTTTTCCTGAAATGAAACTGAGCCGATATCAAAAAAAGGAGCTTTATCGCATACTGGTAAGCGCCCTGTTGTTGGTGATTGCCGTAATTCTTTCCTTTACGCTGAAACCTGTCTGGTGGCTGGCGCTCCTATTTCATCTTCCTGCATTTGCGCTGGCGGGCTACAAGACCTTCCTTTCTGCCGTGGGCAATATCATGCGGGGACAGGTCTTTGACGAGCACTTTCTCATGACGGTGGCATCCATCGCCGCCCTCATTTTGGGCGAGCATACCGAGGCGGTGGGCGTACTGCTCTTTGCATCGGTGGGTGAGCTCTTCGAAGCCTGCGCCATCGGCTCGGCAAGACGATCGGTAAGTGCCCTTGCCAAGCTCTGCCCCGACACCGTCCGATTGGTGGGGGAAGATGGCGAGATCAGCGAGATCAATGCCGAAGAGGCAAAAGTAGGGGATATTTTCCGCGTTTTTGCAGGAGAAAGAGTCCCTCTGGACGGTATCGTGCTGTCGGGGGAGGCCTCTATGGACTACTCTGCCCTCACCGGTGAATCGCTTCCTGTGGAAGTATTTGCGGGGGAAGAGGTGTCGGCAGGTACCATCAATTTAAGCGGTCTGCTGACTGTGCAGGCGCTTCGTCCCGCATCTGAATCGGGTGCGGCGCGGATCATTGCAATGGTGGAAGATGCCGCTGCCAAAAAGACGAAATCCGAGACGTTTATTACGAAATTTGCCCGTGTATACACCCCTGCCGTGGTAGCGGCGGCGGTTGTGCTTGCCATTTTCCCTCCGCTGTTTGTAGGCGGATGGACTGATTGGCTCCTGCGTGCGCTGAATTTCTTGGTCATCTCCTGCCCGTGTGCGTTGGTGATCTCGGTTCCCCTGACCTTTTTCGGTACGGTGGGCGGATCTGCCCGTCGAGGCATCCTGTTCAAGGATAATCGCTCCATTGAAACCCTGTCCAAAGCCGGACTGGCGGCGTTTGACAAGACCGGCACCCTGACCAAGGGCGAACTCACCTTTGCCCACATTCATCCCTTCCACTGCACCGAGGACGAACTGCTGATCTGGGCATGTGCGGCGGAATACGGTTCCACTCATCCCATTGCAAAATCCATCGGTGCCATTTGTCCCGACGGATTCGATGCCGATCTCATTGAAAAAGCCGCGGAGATGCGAGGACTGGGCAGAGGATGCATTTATGATGGCAGAGAGATCATTGTGGGCAACCGCAATCTCATGCGCTCGGCGGGGATCACCATTCCCGAAGAGGAAGCCAAGGAAACGATTATTTACATCGCGGTAGACAATTTGTATCAGGGATATATCACCTTTGCAGACGAGATCAAGGAAGAATCTGCTGAAGCGATCAAGAAACTCCACCATATTGGTGTGTCCACCTTCATGCTGTCGGGGGACAATCGCAACGGCGCAGAACGTGCTGCAACCCTTTTGGGCATTACCCGTTACCGTTGGGGCTTGCTTCCCGAGGATAAGGTTGCCATTCTGGATGAGCTTGCCGTTACGCAGCGAGGAACATTGGTGTTCGTCGGTGACGGTATCAACGATGCGCCCTCCTTGGCACGCGCTGATGTAGGCATTGCCATGGGCGGAATCGGCTCAGATGCCGCCATTGAAGCCGCTGATTTGGTACTGGTGAGCGACAATCCTGCCAAGGTTGCCGAGGCGATCTCCATTTCCCGCAAATCCATGGTCATCGCATGGGAAAATATTCTCTTCTCTCTGGGCGTCAAGGGTCTGATCCTGCTTCTGGCGGTCTTCGGCTATGCCAATCTTTGGCTTGCCGTCTTTGCCGACGTAGGCGTATCGATGATCGCTATCCTCAACGCCATGCGAATGCTGAAGTGAGATATGCTTGGGGCGTTGCCCCAACCCCCACTTAGGGAAACTTTTTGAAAAAAGTTTCCCTAAGAACCCTTCAAAAACTTTTGTAAAGCGGCAAATACTTGCCGCTTTATTGTTTGGTCGATAAACTATAGTTTTTAGGTACCGCCCAGCCAAGGAATGGAGTGGGGGTTTATCTAAATCAATATCCCCTACCCCGTCAATGACGGAATAGGGGATATTTTCATGTAAACTTAGTGGATAAACTCAATTGCAGAGGGGAGAACACGAATCTCACTCTCGGTCAACATCTCGGTGGGCTCGCCATCCACCGTCCACGCAATGGGACGTGCGGTTTTTACGCTGATAGAGGAGGAATGGACGAAAATGATATTTTCGTTGGTGGCATCGTAAAGATTGTTTTTCAGAAGATCGAAGAACAGATTGTTGGTTTCCACCACCGTTTTGGGCTTCTTGATGATGAGTACATCAAACAGACCATCGGCAAGATCGGTGCGATCGGCAGGGATTTTGATAATACCGCCCATGGAATGGGTGTTCATGATGCCCATGAAAAAGATATCGGTATCCACAATTTCGCCGTCATCCCATTTGACGCTGACCGTTTCGGGCTCCAGATTGAAGAATTCCGCCGCGCCGCTGATGATGTATGCCGCCTGACCGAATTTGTTTTTCAGATCCTGCGGAGTTTCGTAGGAAACCTTTGTGAATGCGCCGAAGGATGCAGTGTAGAGGAAGGAATATTTTTCGTTGAGCAGACCTACGTCATGGGGGGTAGGCTTACCGTTCAGAATGATCTTGGAGTTTTCCTCGGCATCTCTTACGTAGCCAAGGGTTGCGGCAAGATCGTTTGCCGTGCCCGAGGGGAAATAGCCTACGGGAACCTTTACGCCTGCCTTGACCATACCGCCTACCACGCTGCTGACGGTGCCGTCGCCGCCGCTGACAAATACGGCGTCAAAATTACCTGCCTCCGTGGCAGCAGTGAGCTGACCGTCCCCGGGACCTTCGGTCATATGGACGGTGAGGGTGTATTCAGGGGAAAGTCCGCCGATGATGGGGTACAGCAAAATTTTCACGCCCTGCTTGCCTGCTTTGGCATTGGCAATGAGCAGTCCTCGTTTGTCTTTGAACGGCATTGGGTCGCCCTCTTTCACATAGATTTAAGATTAATTCGGCAAGGATATAAAAATTCCCTTGTCTATTTAGTATAGCACTTTTTTCCGTTTTCATTGCAACAGAATCCTGTCCAAATTGTAAACATTTTTTTACATTTTATGAACAAGGGCTATTTTCCATCGATCGTATTCACCACCGATGCGATCTGGCGGATGAGATCGGTGCGGGAGAGAGATCTGTCGCGGATGATGACCGTTTGGCTGTTTGCCTTGATCTTCACCTTGCGGGGATAAAAGGTGATCAAAATCTCTTCGTTTTGGCTTTTGCAGACGGCACGGAATTTTCCGTAGAATTTTTTGCCTCGCAGATGCACGTAGCCGTTTACCTTACTTTGAGTGGCGCGGCGCAGATCGGTGATAAACTCAGCGGATTTGCCCAGAAAAAAGTCATGCAAAAGCTGCGCATAGATGCTGTTTGGGCGATAGATGCGGTAGAGCAGTTCCATTTTCAGCAAAGAAAAATCGGTGACATACACCAAGGGCAAATAAAGCAGGAAAAAAGGAATTACGAATCTCCACCACTCCATACCCGTGCAAAAGAAAATCAAGCAGCCCAGCAAAACCACATATTGCAGGACGATATGCAGGATCCGTGCCTTTTTGGAGGTATTTCTCTGTCTGTTGCGCCATGCCTTTTCCCGCGACTCTTTGCCGCCGATCATCTCGTCTGCAAATTCTTCATCGGTTCTTTTGTAATACTCTTTGTAAAATTCGTTTCGGCTCACTGTCCGCACCTCCTTTGCCTGTATGCTGTGTTTATTATATCACATCGTGGGTGCATTTTCAAGATGCGCGGGAAATGTTAATACCCTATCAGACAAAATAATACTGTTTGCACCACTCTATCAGACAAAATAATACTGTTTGCAACTGTGTAATAATAAATGTACTTGGATGGATTGGTCTTACGAAATGATTCATTTAGAGGGTAATTTGACCTAAAATTGCCTGAAAATTGCTGTTCGTTGTGCGGTTTTGCAGATGCAAAAAATTGAAACCGAAGCAAACGGAAGCAAACGGAAGCTACAAATACAAATACAATAACAAATACGATTGCAAATACTAATACTAATACTAATACAAGCACAAATACAAATACTGCGTTGCCGCTGCGTTGTGTGTGGTGATAGATTGGATTCTGATTTAGGGGATTGATTTTTGTGAAAATTTGTGATATACTGTAAAAAATACCGTTTGGGAGGGTAATTATCATGCGAGAAGAAGAAAGAATCATGGCGGGGCTGGTGTTCAATCCCGGCGATCCCGATCTGAAGGCGATCAAGAAGCGTTCCCATGATCTCAGCCACGATTACAACAACACCTACGAGGAAGAAACCGAAGTGCGGTCGAAGATTTTGGCAGAGCTGCTTGGCGGTATGGGCGAAAACTGCTTTTTCCAGGGGCCCATCACCTTCCACTACGGCAAGCACACCAAGGTGGGCAAGAATAACTTTTTCAATTTCAACTTCACCGTGCAGGACGATGCAATGGTGACCATTGGCGACCACAACAATTTCGGTCCCAACGTGACCATCGTCACCCCCATTCACCCCATGATCGCCACCGAGCGGAAGGTGCTCTATAATCCCGAAGGAAAGCCCTGCCGTCTGTGCTATGCAAAGCCCGTAGTCATCGGAAGCGACTGCTGGTTTGGCGCAAATGTGGTGGTCTGCCCCGGCGTGACCATCGGCGACGGATGCGTGATCGGTGCGGGCGCTGTGGTGACCCGTGATATCCCCGCCAATTCCTTTGCGGCAGGCAATCCTTGCCGCGTGATCCGCGAGATCACCGAGGCCGACTCCATGGCACACAAGCCCGAGATCTTGGGCGAGTTTTCGGTGGAGCCTAAATAAAACAGAATCCCTGTATCATTGATACAGGGAATTTTGTTTATTCATCGTCCTTGGAGGGGGAGGCGGTTACAATGGGTGCCGAGGTGACGGTTTGACTGTGGTAGCGCTCCAGCCGGTGTTGGAAGTATTCCTCCATGCCCGATACTTCAATGGCAGGCACATAGGTGTAGGCGTAGGTAAGATTGCCGTTTTGAGCCTTTCCGATGTATTTGTAGAAGACGTAAACGGGGAGAGCGACCCGAGGTTTGTCTTTGTTGGTCATTGTGTAGCCTTCAAAGAAATAGGACAGACTCACATAGTCATAATCGGTGAAATCTACCGCCGCTTGCATACTCTCGCACAGTTTGCACACATGACCGCTGAATACATAACCTTCGGACAGGTATTCCTCTGCCCTTTCCAAGGGGAGCGTTTTGACTTTGGCGACAGTCATGGTATTATCTTCCGTGCGGTTTTGACAATAGCGAATATCTACCTTCCGAAGCCAATCGGGACTGACTATATCTCCGCTGTAATTGATATTATTGTCGAATTCCAAACTGATATAATTTGAACGAGGTCTGGCGGTGATTTCATTCATCGGGTGGTCGGACATATTATAAAAATAGATTCGTAAAAATTGTACACCGTATTCGTCAAATCCTTCATATTCACGGACGATCTTTGTGTCCGAGAAGTTTACATCGAAGATTTCAAAAAGAGTTTTACGCAGTTCTTTGATTGAGGCGATGATTTCTTCGTCGCTTTTGGTCTGGTCTACTGTTACGGGGATACCGTCCAATTGGAATTTTTGGGTTGTGTTATCATCAGGCGAGAACGCGAACCAATTGGCAGTTTGGGTTTGATCGATGAAGCAGAAACCGTTGAGAATATCGTTCAGATTTACTTCGTATGTGTTATTCCGTTGGTGTTCCTCTATTTGATAGGACGGAACCGAAAATTCCGCAGCATCGCAGAATGCGGAAAGACAAACGGATACAAAATTTTCAAATTCTTCACGATTCAATGCTTTTTTGGGGGCGCTTTTATATTCATACACTAACTGATACTCGTCTTGATTGAGAGGCTTCAACGGCAAGAAATCCGATGAGGGAACGTAGATAGTGGAATATTTAGTTGTGGAATCCATGATGTAGGAATTGAATATGCCCGCTACTTCATCGGCAGAAAACTCCCGTAGAGGATAGTCCTCCGGGGGCTCCTTTTGGGGCACCTCTGGCGCAAGCATCATCCCAATGGGCACTACCACTATCGCCACCGCCAGCGTGATACACGCGGCAAGGAGCCATGCTCGGCGCAGACCCATGCGGTGCTTGCCCTGTTCCATGGCGAGCTGGGCGCTGTCCAAATATTCGTCGGAGGTGTGAGTGAGGGCTTCATAAATGGTTTCGGGTTTCATAGATGAAAATCCTCCTTTCGCAGGTGCTCGGCGAGTTTTTTTCGCAGTCGGGAGAGGAGATTGCGCAGATAATTTTCCCGCATGCCGAATGCCCTTGCGATCTCACCCATGGAATAGGTGTAGTAGTATCGGCAGAGGAAAATGTTCCGATCCCGTGAGGGAAGCTCGTCTAAAAATCCCTCGATGGCTTTTCCCAGCGCGCGCAGTTCCACCTCTTCCTCGGTATCGTGAGGGGAGGCGATGCATTCGGACAGCTCTTCTAAGGCAAGGGGAAGCTCTCCCCTGCCCCGCTTTTCGCTTTGCTGTTCACGGTAGCGGTCAAAGGCGAGATTACGGGTGATGCGGCTGAAAAAGGCCCGCAGACTGAATGGCTTCTCGGGCGGGATCACGTTCCACGCACGCATCCAGGTGTCGTTGACGCATTCTTCCGAGTCGGGACGGTTGTGGAGAATATTCTCGGCGATGGCATAGCAGAGCTTGCCGTATTTTTGATCGCTCTCACGGATGGCGTCCTCGTTGCGGGCGTTGTAGAGCTCGATGATCAATCTGTCTTCCATAGCTACTCCTTTCTGTGGATGATTAGAAGGTCCTTCACCTATATAGACGGAATTTTTTTGAAAATGCACCATGGGGTGGAAATTAATTATATCGAAGGGAGGGCGAAACCATCTCAAACGCCGAAGTTTTCGCCCTCCCTTCGAGCATCCCTCCCACTTCCTTGGCTGGTGGCGTTCGGAGACGATGATTCATTCTCAGTATACCACACTTTTCCCATTCTGTAAATATCCCGTCCTGCAACTGCCCCTTGCAATTTTGTGCAAACCCGTGTATAATAAACTTATCAATTACCTGTTGGGAGATGAAAACCGATGAAAACCCAAGTCGTGACCATCCAAAACAAATATATGGTGCTTCCCGTAAATCCCCATGTGCGGAAAAAGCGGGTCTTCTTATTCGAGGACAAGTCCACTCTTGTGTGGGATTTTGATGCGCCCATTGATTTTGTGAATCCTACCCACTCTACCTATCTCAACGTATCTCATCTTCATGGCAAGACGCTCACCATCTGCGCCGAGCCTGCCATGAACCTTGCCTTCCCCTTCGCAGACGAGATTCCCGAGGGCTATTATCACGAGCCCTACCGTCCCATGGTGCATTTCTCGGCAAAGATCGGCTGGATCAATGATCCCAACGGCATGGTATTCGACGGGAGCCGTTATCATCTCTTTTTTCAGCACAATCCCACCGACAGCACTTGGGGCAATATGACCTGGGGACACGCGATTTCTACCGATCTGGTTCATTGGAGTCAGCTGGACTCTGCCCTGATCCCCGATGAGATGGGAACCATGTTTTCGGGCAGCGGTATTGTGGATAAGCACAATGTCAGCGGTTTGAAGGAGAATGAGCACGATCCTATTCTGCTCTTCTACACCGCCGCAGGCGGCAACTCCTCCCTTTCCAAGGATCAGCCCTTTACTCAATGTATGGCCTATTCTACCGACGGAGGAAACACCTTCCGCAAATATGCCCACAATCCCGTGATTGGCCACATCAAGGGGGGCAACCGCGATCCCAAGGTAGTGTGGTGCCGGGAGCTCTCCTGCTATCTGCTGGCGCTGTATCTGGACGGCGACGAGTATGCCATCTTCCGCTCGGACGATCTGCTGCACTTTACCGAGCTGCAACGTCTGCACCTGAAGGGGGACGATGAGTGTCCCGATTTCTATCCCTTGACCGTGGCAAATGAGGAGGGCGTGCGGAAATGGGTGTTCAGTGGCGCATCGGATTTCTATTTGGTGGGCGACATCACCGACGGCCAATTTGTTCCCTGTCAGGAGTCCACCCCTGCTTTCTTCGGTCACCGCACCGGCTATGCGGCGCAGACCTTCTCAGATGCCCCTGATCATCGCCGCATTAAGATGGCGTGGGACATCCTCCACGCTCCCGAATCGGTGTTTGAGAATCAGATGGGCATTCCCACCGAGATTTCTTTGCGAAAAGTAGATGGACTTTACCGTCTTTGCACGATTCCCGTAGGCGAGTTTGCATCCTTGCGAAGCGAGAGCAAGGCATACACCGTTGGACGGGATGGTCTGTCGGCAGAGCTTACCCGTGACGGCTACGATGTGGAGATCACCGCTCCCATCGACAGCCCCGATTTTGACATCCGTTTCTTGGGATACACCCTTCGTGTCAGACCTGCCGAAAACAAGCTCACCTATCGGGACGTGACCATGCCCCTTTCCTTTACGAAAGAGGGGATCGCCATCCGTCTGATCATCGACACGCTGGGTGTGGAGATCTTTACCGACAACGGACTGGCTTGGTCGGTGATGAGCGGCCCTTCGGACTATAATCTGTCGGAGTTTGCCGTTGTGCCCCTTCGGGAGGGAGAGTTGGATGCAAATGTCAAACTCCACCGTCTTGGCGGCATTTGGTGAAAATTTATATTGAAGTTATAGACAAATCCCGTGATTTGTGGTATACTATATGCAAGAACCTGTCCCTTGGACAGAATGAATTTAAGTAGATGAAAGGAAGTAAATCTATGTCTGTTATCGTAGTAACCAATGAAAATTTCGAGGCTGTAAAGAACAGCGATAAACCCGTTCTTCTGGACTTTTACGCAGATTGGTGCGGTCCCTGCAGAATGGTTGCTCCTCTGGTAGAGCAGATTGCAAACGAGTGCCCTCAGTATGTAGTGGGCAAGGTTAACGTGGACAACTCTCCCGAGATCGCACAGCAGTTTGGCGTGATGAGCATCCCCACTCTGGTAGTGCTGAGAGGCGGCGAGGAAGCGAAGCGCTCGGTTGGCGCAAGACCTAAGGCGCAGATCCTTGCCATGCTGGAAGGCTAATTTATACTCATCA
>JAZRIH010000122.1:0-3937 GCA_045645175.1 Eubacteriales bacterium
ACTCACTGTCACCGATGATGAAGGCAACGTAACCTCCTACGAGTACAATGCGATGAATAAGGTCACTAAGATGACCAACGCTGTTGCGGGATCTACCGTATATGTCTACTCCAAGTCGGGTGATCTCCTCTCGGAGACCGATGCACTTGGCAATACCAAGACCTATACCTACGATGCCTTCGGCAACAGACTCACCGCAACCGACGCAAAGAACAACGTCACGACTTATACCTATGACCAGAACAACAATCTGCTCACGGTCAAGGATGCGTTGAATCACGTAACGACCTATACCTATAACGCACTGAATCAGTGTGTATCGGTCAAGGATGCGCTGAACAATGTCATCCGTTATGGCTACGATGCACTGGGTAGACGTACAACTATCACGGACGCTCACGGCAACGTGTTTACAACCACCTACGACGGCAATGGCAACGTGATCAAGACCACCGATGCCAAGGGCAACACGATCAGCGAGACAGTTTATAACTCGCTCAACCAGCCGCTTACCGTTACCGATGCGATGGGCAAGGTCACGACCTACACCTACAACGAGATCGGCAAGGTAGAAAGCGTTACCGATTCGCTCAACCACCGCACCGAGTTCACCTACAACTCTCGCGGTCAGAATACGGCTGTTCGCGATGCTGCAAACAACGTAAGCTCGGCAACCTATGATCTGCTCGGCAATGTAACCCGTCTTGCCGGTCCTCTCGGCGGTGCTACCAATTACACCTACGACGATATGGGCAGACTTACATCCGAGTCCACCGTTTCGGGCGGTACCAAGAGCTACGAATACAACGAGCTTAACGTCCGTAAGAAGATCACCAACGCTCGCGGTCAGGAAAGAAAGGTGTTTTATGATGCCAAGGGAAGAGTTACCGGTTACATCTCCCTGGAAGGACCTGTAAGTTATATCTATGATCAAAACGACAATGTTTTGACAGTTATTGACCATACCGGATCTGTACATAGAACCTATGATTCCCTCAACCGTGTATCGAGTTACACGGATACCTATGGCAAGGTCATTCGCTATGAGTATGATGCAGTTGGTAACCTTTCCAAGATTATTTACCCCGATAATACGGCGGTAACTTATGCGTATGATGCAAACCACAATCTTGTCCGCGTAACCGACTGGGCAAACCGTGTAACCACCTATACCTATGACGTAAACAACCGCGTGGTAGGCGTTACCAAGCCCGATGGAAGTGTAACCACCACCGTCTACGACAACAAGCAGAGAGTGACTTCTACCGTTGAAAGAACGGCAACCGGCGCGGTAATTACAGGCTTTGAGTACACTTATTACGATTTGTCGAGAATTATCGAAGAAAAGGTACTTGCAAATTCGACCAAAATGTGTTATACTTATGATAATCTCAGCAGAGTCACTGCGAGAACTGTCAAGAAGCTCAGCGATAACTCGGTGGTATCGACCGAGACCTTCAACTACGATGCAGCAGGTAACGTAACCTCTGCACCCGACAGCAGCTTCCAGTATGACACAAACAACCGTCTGATCTCGTTCAATGGCAACACCGTAAGCTATGATCTTGACGGTAATATGCTCTCGAACGGTACCCTTACCTGCACCTACGATTCTGCTAACAGACTCGTTTCTGCCGGCGGTCATACTTACACTTACAACGCTGAAGACGTAAGAATTCGCAACCTTTGTGCAGAAGAGGATACAACCTATACCTACAATACCAACGCCAAGCTCAGTATGCTTCTGATGAAGACTACTAACGGTGTGGTAACTAAGTATGTATACGGTAAGGGACTCATCGGCGAGGAAGTGAGCGGTGCGTTCAAGACCTACCACTTTGACTTCAGAGGCAGTACCATTGCAATCACCGATACAAGTGGTAATATTACGGATACCTTCGCATACGATACCTATGGTAAGCTCCTTACGAGAACGGGTACGAGCGAAATCATCTTCGGCTATAACGGCAGAGACGGTGTTGTAACCGACGATAACGGTCTTATTTATATGAGAGCTCGTTATTATTCGCCCGCAATGAAGAGATTCATCAATGCGGATGTTATCCCCGGTAAACTCTCCAATACAATTACACTCAATAGATTTGCCTATGCAAACGGTAACCCGGTTTCTTTCGTGGATCCGTTTGGACTTTGGAGTTTGAAAGGCGCTTGGAACAGCTTCACAAATTGGGTTGATGAAAAAATCGTTGATCCCGTAGTTGAAACATATCATGAAGTGAAAGATGCTGTTGTTGACACCTACAACACTGCTAAAAATGCTGTAGTTGATACTTACAACAATGCCAAGGACTTTGTGGTAGACACCTATAACGATGCAAAGCAAACGGTAGTGAACGCTTACCAAGAGGTAAAGGATTGGGCCGTCGATACATACAATGAAGTCAAAGACAGAGTGGTCACCACTACAAACAATGTCGTATCATGGGTTGACAAAAACGTTGTTAAGCCGGTGACTAAAGCGGCTACCGCTGTTGGAGATTGGTTTGAAGAAGCCGGAGAATGGCTGAACGAAAATGCTCGCAACAAAGACGGCTCGTATGCTCTTTACGACAACCAACGTTTTGACAAAGATGCTGTATTCCATGAGCAGATACTTGCTTTTACCCCTTCAGCCCCGTCTTGGAATTGGAGTATGCAAGATTTTTCTGCAGGATTGGGAAGTATTTCTGTCGATGCAATGACTGGTGGTTGGGAAGGAGAAAATGCAAATCTTTCCTTGCTTGATTTTGGTCATGCAGAAGCTGGTTTGGAAGTAAAAAACGGGAAACTTAACGTTGGTGCAATGGCAAGTATATGGAGCCCATCTTTCTGCGTAAATATATTTGGAGTAAATATTGAACTCGGTGCTGAAGTTGGAGCAGTCGGACTGGCGTCCAAAGGACAATTTTCAACAGGAAAAAAAGAAGTAGGCTTTAGTATTGGTGGCGGCGTTGGATTCTCTTTGAATATATCGTGGTAAATAACATATTGGAGGTTTTGTATGTCTATCAAATTTCAAAAGATCATTAGATTTGTTCCATTCGTAAATTTCTTTGTTACAGGTTTTTCTTTGATTAAAGTATATCGCAACAACCAGAAATCCCGCACAATTGACATTTTTAAATTTGGATTTTTAATGTTTATTTCAATGTTTTTGGTAAACATTCCGCAAATGATTCTTCCATACTTCATTCGAAATGAAGCCTTTAACTTATTTTTGTCTCTTTTATCTGCGTATGTTACCCTATTTGTTATTTCTTCTATTGCCATTATGCAACAAGAAAAATATATGTCTAATGATGATGGACAACAAAAACATTGAATAATGCCCAAGTTTTCACGCTTGCAAGACACCACCTTTCGATTTAACGGTGTTGGCTGCAATGCAACTGTTAAACATAAAGTGATCAAAAAGGATTTACATATTTAATAAAATTCTTTTATCTCCCCATGCTAAAAAGTAGCGTGGGGAGAGTTTTTCTGTAGCTCAATACACATACAACGAACTGAACGTTCGCAAGAAGATCACCAACGCACGCGGTCAGATTCGTCAGATCTTCTATGACTCTATGGGCAGAATTACGGGCTATAATTCTCCCGAAGGCGCTGTAAGTTATACTTATGATGCCAACGGTAACGTATTGACTGTAACCGACATCCACGGCACGATCACCAGAACCTACGATGCGCTTAACCGAGTGTTAAGCTACACCGACACCTATGGCAAGGTCATTCGCTATGAGTATGATGCGGTTGACAATCTCTCTAAGCTCATTTACCCCGATAACACGGCGGTAACTTATGCGTATGACGCAAACCCCAATCTTGTCCGCGTAACCGACTGGGCAAACCGTGTACCCACCTATACCTATGACGTAAACAACCGTGTAGTAGGCGTTACCAAACCCGACGGAAGTGTGACCACTACGGTCTATGA
>JAZRIH010000123.1:0-6057 GCA_045645175.1 Eubacteriales bacterium
CACATCCTCTTGGGACAGGAGATAATACTTGGTTCCGCCAAAGTAATAGCCTTCCTCATCATCCTCTACCCACAAGGTGATGCGGACGATCTGTGTACCTTCTGCAGTGGAGCTCTCACAGCCTTCAATGAATGCCATGGATTCACGAATCAATTTGTTCTGACTGTCAAGGGTGAAATATGCGTTTTCGGTAATCGATTCCACGTTCAGCTGTACACGGGGCGCTTCTTTTTCATTGAGCGCCTTCAATGCAGTATCGAAGGCTTCTTTCTCGTTCTCATTGGCAAGCTCTACGTACAAACGGGAGGTTTCGGGGAAGAGGTGAACGTAAATAGGATAGGTAGAGTAGAAATTGCGGGAGTCCTTCATGCCGCTAATGCTGATGGAATGCTGATACCATTCGCCCTGCATGACCTTGCTCTTGTAGTCGATCTGCTCCTGGCGGGACAGGGCATTGTATTCCTTTACGAAACTGTCCCAAAGCTCGTTTAGCTTGATAGAATTATCTACATAGACGTTGTTGCAATCAATATAAACGATCTCCGCATCGGTGGGGAACTTCAGGAGTGCATCCTCGTATTCCTTGGATTCGGTGAACAGCGTGGTCAGGGTGAGGTATTCCTCCATGGTCAGGCAAAGTGTTCTTCCGCAAACTCTGCCCGATTTTCCGGTGATCTTGATGGTCCAGCGGATGTATTCGGTCTGGTCGTCGATATAGCTTCCGTCGGAGTAGTAGACATCCTTGTCATATTCTTGGTAGCGGTGAGGATAGAGATAGTGGCTGGCATCGGAGGAGAGGATCACATTCTTCATCTCTTTCAGCTCATCGGATACGAACTTCAATACCTTGGGATCGTCGATGGCAACGCCCGCGGTGTTCATCAGCTCGTATGTGGGTCTGCGATCCATGTTGGGATCGTAAATCGAGATGGACTTGATCTCATCGGTATCGGGGGTGTAAGCGAGGGCGGATTTGCCCGAGATAGTGATGGTCACAGCGAATAAAACGCCGCCCACTACCAACAGGGGAAGAAACGCGCTGGCTTTGACGAGATTTTTCAGACGCTTGGTGGTGATGATCTCGTAAACATAGTACACCAGCAGAGTGATCACCGTGATCACCAGTACCAGCTCGTTAAATCCTTCTTCCAGAATGCCGTAAACCATGAGGAAGACGAAGGGCAGGGAGATCATGATGCGGTAGGTGTGCTGGAGGAAATTGTTGGGAGCAGACTGACCTGCCATTTCCGAACGGCGGCGGGTGTAAAGCCAGCAGCCTGCAGCGATCAGACCGATGGAAACAACAGCGGTGTAGATCCACAGACTGTAATTGCCGAACACGGTGAAGTCACCGCTAAAGAGGTAGGGGCTGATCAGTGCAAGGGGAATGTTGTAGTCCAGCATCAGGAATTTGCCTACGGTGAAGTCGATGATGACCACGGGGTAGAGGGATGCCATGCTGACAACGAATAGAGCGCCTGCCACGCGGACGAACAAGAACAGCAGGGCGAAGATCAGCAGATTGGAAATGGGAGTGCCGGTGAGGGTCATTGCCACAACGGTGAAGGCGGTGAGGAGCAGGGTGGCAAGGAAGTAGACGATAAAATGGACGAAGGGCAGGGAGAGGGGCACTGCGGTGTAGGGGATCAGCGACCACAGAATCGTTGCGGCGGTAAGAGCGGCGGTGAGGGCGATCACGATCCAGGTCATGATTGCTGCCAAGAAGGAGAAGTAGACGCAAGGACGGGTGAAGGGGATGGAGTGGTAGAAGTCCGATTCATTGCGCTTGTTCAGGAAGCTGAACATAGAAAGGGTGAGGATGGGGGTAAGGAAGAGCAAGAGGATCAGGGGGATGGCAAAGCTGTCGTAGCTGATCATGTTCACCGAAGGGACGTAGCCCGGATTGTAGTGGAGACTGGAGAACAGCGTAACCGTGGGGATGAGTGCGGTCATGGCGGTGACGATGCCCGCAATGGTGATGCCCTGCAAACGGGACTTTTTCAGTCCTTGCAGATAGAGCTTCAGACTAAAGAATTTAGACATAGTGGGATCTCCTTTCCTGAGATTACATGAGGACGTCCTTGAAGGCGTAGCCCAAGGCTTCCATTTCGTAGATGAAGACTTCCTCCAAGGTAAGGGGAAGGAAATCGATAAGGGCGGGCTTCATTGCCATCAGGCGGGGTGCGATCTCCTCTTGATCGCCGCGGATGATGCAGGAAGCAACCGATCCCAGCTGGGTGTAGCTAACCAGATCGATGCCCATGAATCTGTCCTTGGTGAAGGGTTCGGTAAAGCCGATCTGCACCTTAAACAGAGAGGTCTTCAGGTTCGCCACATCGCTCTCGAAGACGATACCGCCCTTGTGGAGAAGGGCAAGCTGATCGCATCCGTCCTCCAGCTCGCGGAGAGAGTGGGAGGTGATGATGGTGGTGGTCTTGCGCTCCAGCACGTCGTTGTAGATCACCTGCTTGACGAGATTTCGCATAACGGGATCGAGGCCGTCGAAGGTTTCGTCAAAGAACAGGTACTTGGGCATGGTGGAGAGGGCGAGGATGGTGGCAGCCTGACGGCGCATACCCTTGGAGAAGGTGTTGAAATTGGCAGAGGGATCCAGCTTGAAGGTGGCGGTGAGATTTCTGAATCGCTCCATAGAGAAGTTGGGGTAGAGCGCCTTGTAGTAGTCCGCCATGCGGTACATATTGGACTGGGGCAGGAAATAGAGATCGTCGGGGACGTAGACGATGCTGGCCTTAGCCGCGGGATTTTCCCAAACGGGCTGACCGTCGATGGTGATCTCGCCTTCGGCGGGACGGTATACGCCCGAAATCAGGCGAAGGAAGGTGGATTTGCCTGCGCCGTTACTGCCAATCAGGCCGTAGATACAGCTGTCGGGGATGGTGCAGGTGAGTTTATTCAGCGCAGTGAAATCGTTAAAGCGCATAGTGACATTCTCGGCATGGATCATGATTTGTTCTCCTTTTCAGTTTTTGCTGTCGCGTAAGCGGCTTCGATGATGGCAAGCAGTTCTTCCTTGGGGATACCTGCCATGGCAAGCTCATGGGTGAGGGCTTGCAGTTTAGTCAAATGCTCCTTCATATTTTGGCGGATGGCAAGGATTGCCCCCTCACGAATGAAGGTGCCTACACCGGGGGCAGAGGCAATGACACCTCGGCGGTCCAGCTCCAAGTAGGCTTTCTGAATGGTGTTGGGGTTGGCGGACAAGAGCTGGGACATCTCACGAACCGAGGGCAGTTGCGCGCCTTCTGCCATCAGTCCGCTGACTACCTCTTTGCAGATGCCGTCAACGATCTGTTCATAGATGGGAACACGGGACAGTTTGTCGATGCTGACCATATTTCCTCCTTTATGTTTACTCCGGATGATTTCGGTAGACAACACTTAGAATACCGCACTCTAAGTGTACTATCTACCATAGTACACTTAGAGTATAGCAAAGAAAGATCGATTTGTCAAGAGGGGAGAGGGGGCTTTTTTAAAAATTATATGTGAATAATTTGGAAATATGGGTAGGGGACGGTGTCCTCAACGTCCCGTTTTCTATTCCTTTGCCGAATCCGTAGAAAAAGCAATAAAATCCCCTTGCGAAAAATCGAAAAATCTGCTATAATAAAAGTACATTCTGCCCTGCAGGATGTTTACGCAATTACCTTCAGGAGTATTACTATGGATGAGATGAATTTGCGTGCAGTAATCGCAGAAAACCTATCATATTACCGCCGCCAAAAGGGTCTTACCCAAGCGGCATTGGCGGAAAAACTCAATTATTCAGATAAAAGTGTGTCCAAATGGGAGAGAGGGGACGGTTTGCCCGATGTAATGGTCCTCTACCGTCTTGCCGAGTATTACGGCGTTACCCTTAACGATCTGGTCACGCCCATTGATCAGCATCCTGTTGCCGAGGAAACGGCGACTGAGGAAGAGTCCGTGAAAAAATCCCGTTTTTCTCTGCGCACCCGCATTTTGGTGCCTACGCTTTCTATTGGATTGGTTTGGCTGACCACGATCGTGGTGCTGTTTTTCCTCAAAGTGATCTATCCCGCTTTTTCGGCGGAGGGCCTGCTCTTTTTGTACGGTATTCCTGCCAGCTTTATTGTGGCAACCGTATTTTCGGCCATTTGGTGGAATTACATTACCCGAATCATTTGTGTTTCGGGCATTATCTGGTCGGTGTCACTTTGCTTGTTTTTCACGATTCGTGTGCCTTACATCGGCCTGATCTTCGCAGTTGCAGGCGTATTGCAGATCCTTGCGCTGCTCTTGTTTATCCAAATGAAGAAATAAACTATGGAACTGTTGAATTTATTACAACAATATACAAGTGGGGATGCCTACCCCATGCATATGCCCGGTCACAAGCGGAATCGGGCATTTTTGCCGGTTACCGATCCCGTAGGGATTGACATTACCGAGATCCACGGCTTTGACAATCTCCACGCCGCCGAGGGAATCTTGCAGGATGCCATGGATCGCGCGGCGATGCTGTGGAGGGCGAAAAAATCCCACTTTTTAGTCAACGGCTCGTCATCGGGGATTCTTGCTGCCCTGTCTGCAACTCTTTCCACAGGCGGAGAGGTGGCAATGGATCGTTCTGCCCACAAATCGGCATACCACGCCATTGAGCTGAGAGGGCTCACCCCCCACTATCTTTCCCGCCCCATTGTAGAGGAATACGGCATTAAGGGATCGCTCTCGCCCCATGAGGTGGAACGTGTGCTGTGCGAGAATCCCCAAATCGGGGCGGTGCTGATCACCTCCCCCACCTACGAGGGCGTGGTCAGCGACATCAATGCCATTGCCAAGGTGGTGCACGATCACGGCGCCCTGCTGATCGTGGATGAAGCCCATGGTGCGCATCTGGGATTTTCCGATGCCTTCCCCCAATCGGCGGTGACCTCGGGGGCAGATATTGTGATCCAAAGTCTGCACAAAACCCTTCCTACCTTTACCCAATCTGCCATTTTGCATATCTGCTCGGAGAGGGTAGATGCAGCCAAGGTGGCGAAATATCTTTCCTATTATCAGACCACCAGTCCGTCCTATCTGTTCATGGCGGCGATGGATGCCTGTGTGAATCTGCTGAGGGAGCAGGGCGCGGAGCTGTTTTCGGCATATGAGGCGCGATTGTCTGCGTTTTTGGCACAGATGGAAGGACTTTCCCATATTAAATTGCTGAAATCGGATTCCCCTTTGATTTGGGGATTTGATCCGGGAAAGCTGTACTTTTCATTAGGGCAAACCGATCTCAGCGGAGAGGTATTGGGACAAATCCTGCGGGAGGAATTTTGCATTGAATGCGAGATGACCACCGCAGACGGCTGTCTGTGCATGACCTCCATTGCCGATACCGACGAGGGATTTGATCGGCTGGCGAAGGCCATTGTGACGATCGATGATCGGTTGAGTGCGCGCAATGCCCCGACTATTCCCACTCTTCCGCCCATTCCCGAGATGATCTGCCCCCCTGCGGTGGCGGCGGAGCGTGCCGTGGAGGAAGTGGCGGTGGCACAGGCAAAAGGTCGGGTGGCAGGCGAATTTGTTTGGGCGTATCCCCCCGACATTCCCATTCTCGTTCCCGGTGAGCGCATCGATGGAGCGATGCTGACTGCCATGACTGCTCTGCAAGAAAACGGTGTGCGTCTGCATTCGGACAGTGAGGGACTTCCTCAAATCCTGCGGGTGCTAAGGTTCTGATCCATGGCATAGATTTTTGGATATATTTCATCTTTTTTGTAAAACCCGTTGACAAAATTACGATTTTGTGCTACCATTATAAAAGCATATACACTTTAACAGGAGGAATTATCATGAAGAGAATCAAAACCCTGAACTCCAGAAATCTGGAAGCATCCGCTAAAAAGGGCGGCTGCGGTGAGTGCCAGACCTCTTGCCAGTCCGCAAGCAAGACTTCCTGCAGCGTTGCAAACCAGCAGTGCGAGCAGCTGAAAAAGTCCAAGTAATTGGGCAAGTAAGAGCCGCAGATCTTGCGGCTCTTTCTATTGTGTTTGGGGCTCTGCCCCACCCCGCGGTCGCTTTTTG
>JAZRIH010000124.1:0-7678 GCA_045645175.1 Eubacteriales bacterium
CGCAGTCCGCTGAACGATACCGATGCCAGAGGCACTTTTATCGGTATGCGAATGGATACCCAGCGCCATGAAATGGTTCAGGCAGTTTTGGAAGGCGTCGCATTTGCAATTCGTGATTGCTTGGAAATCGCTCGTGCACAAGAAATCCAAATCGATGCCAGCGGACTTTGCGGCGGCGGTGCAAAATCGCCCTTATGGCAAAAAATTATCGCCAATGTTCTGAATCTTACTCTGACCATCCCCAAGACAGAACAAGGTCCGGGATATGGTGCCGCTATGCTTGGCATGGTTGCCGGCGGTTTGTATCCTACGGCAAAAGATTGTGCCGATGCAATTGTTGAAATCAAAGATGTTATCTATCCCGATCCCGAGATTTCTGCACGGTATGATGCGCAGTATAAGAAATTCAAGGAAATTTATCCTTCTGTAAAAGAACTATTCAAACTATTAAAGTGAGGTTATTACAATGAGCAACTTGTTTGAGCAAATCCCTCAGATCGTTTATGAGGGCAAAGAAAGCACTAATCCCCTGGCGTTCAAGTATTACGACAAGGATCGCGTGATCCTCGGCAAAACCATGAAGGAACATCTTCCCTTCGCGATGGCTTGGTGGCACAATCTTTGCGCGGCAGGCACCGATATGTTCGGCCGTGACACCGCGGACAAATCCTTCGGCGCAGAAAAAGGCACGATGGAACACGCTAAAGCCAAGGTAGATGCAGGCTTCGAATTCATGCAGAAGTTGGGTGTTGAATATTTCTGCTTCCACGATGTAGACTTGATTCCCGAAGCCGATGACATCAAGGAAACCAATCAACGTCTGGATGAGATTTCTGATTACATTTTAGAGAAGATGAAGGAAACCGGCATCAAGTGTATGTGGGGCACCGCAAATATGTTCTCCAATCCCCGTTTCATGAACGGCGCAGGCAGCAGCAATTCCGCTGAGGTATTCTGCTTTGCCGCTGCACAGATCAAGAAGGCATTGGAGCTCACCGTCAAATTCGGCGGAAAGGGTTACGTGTTCTGGGGCGGTCGTGAAGGCTACGAAACTCTGCTGAACACCGACATGAAATTCGAGCAAGAGAACATCGCCCGTCTGATGCGCATGGCGGTGGATTACGGTCGTTCCATCGGCTTTACCGGTGATTTCTACATTGAGCCCAAGCCTAAAGAACCTATGAAGCATCAGTATGATTTCGATGCCGCTACTGCAATCGGTTTCCTGCGTCAGTACGGACTGGACAAAGATTTCAAGATGAATATCGAAGCCAATCACGCAACTCTGGCAGGACATACCTTCCAGCATGATCTGAGAGTGTCTGCGATCAATGGAATGCTGGGCTCCATCGATGCCAATCAGGGAGATCTTCTTCTGGGCTGGGATACTGACGAATTCCCTTCCAACGTATACGAGGCAACTATGTGTATGTATGAAGTACTGAAGGCAGGCGGACTCACCGGCGGTTTCAACTTCGACTCCAAGACCCGCCGTCCCAGCTATACTGCCGAAGATATGTTCCACGCTTACATTCTGGGCATGGATACCTTCGCTCTCGGTCTTATCAAGGCGGCTCAGATTATTGAGGATGGAAGACTCGACAATTTCGTTACCGATCGTTATGCCAGCTACCGCAGCGGTATCGGCGCCAAGATCGTAAGCGGCGAGACCAATCTGGAAGAGCTTGCGGCATATGCAGAATCTCTGGGCAATGCTACCCTCCCCTCCAGCGGCAGACAGGAATATTTGCAGAGCATTGTAAATCAAATCTTGTTCAACTGATAGGAGCACATAACAATCACAAAAGCACCCTTAAGGGTGCTTTTGGTTGGTTGCTGACTGAACTTGAATAATGAATACCTATACTGAGTTAGATAAAATACAACGCCTGATCATTCTGTCGGTCAATCTGCTCTTTTTATTTCATTTGTCAAAAAAGACTTGACAAACCAAACGGACTGTAGTATAATAACAAAAGATGCGCCTGTGGCGAAATTGGCAGACGCGCTGGATTTAGGTTCCAGTGAGTGATCGTGCAGGTTCAAGTCCTGTCAGGCGCACCAACGTATTCCCCTCAAATGCTTTACCAATTGGTACAACATTTGAGGGGACTTTTTAGTTGTTTCGTGTCTATAGATTGATATATCCAATCACGAAAACTATTTTACTTAGATGCATCGATCAGTTTATCCGCCAGTTTCCAAAGATTATCCATAGCACGGAGATACTGGAGAGGTACGATCGTACCGTTCACGTTCCAAACCCGTTCAGACATCGCAGAGAGATTTTCCTTTGCACGATGGATTGCTTCATCATAGGTACACTCCCAAACGCAAAGCGTACCGCCGATGACTTGATCGGTAGGCTCCACAATAATCGGTTTGGCATAGGCTGCCGATGCGTTCCACCAGTTTCGCCAAGTGTAGATGTTCCAATCCTGCAGGATTTCCATGGGGCTCCATCGGCCACCCTGCACCTGAGAATGATCGGGCTGAACGATATACAGAGGCAACCACGAGGAGTTGGTTACAGTAAAACCTTCTCTGATCAGATCGTTGGGAAGATGGTACAAGGATTCCCAAGCGGTTACCACGATATCACGGGAAATGGTTTCCGCACCTTCCTTGGGGAAGCCTTCCCATACCACGGGAGTTTTGCCCAGAGAAAGAACCAGATCGGTTACATCCTTCACAAATTTGGTATACAGCGCCTTTACATTGGTAATGCCGGTGTCTGCCATATATTTCTGGCAATCCACACAATTGTTGCAATGGGAGAAATCGGCCTCGTCGCCGCCAACATGAATATATCTGGAGTTGGGGAACATTTGGATCAGTTCTTCCAGTAGGATTTTCATGTTATCCATCAGTCCGGGCTTACCCACACAGAGCACCTTGCCGTCTGCATTTCCGCTGATTGCGGTATGCTTGAACAGATCGGGATAGACTTCGGTAAAACGGGATACATGACCGGGCATATCAATTTCGGGAATGATCTCGATGTTACGCTCAAGAGCATATTCATTCAGCTTAGCAATATCCTGCTTGGAATAGCTTCTTCTTGTGCTGGGAAGCTTGGGGAACGCTTCGCTGGGCAAGGTATAGCTTTCGTTATCGGTGAAATGTAGGTGAATGAAGTTGATTTTATACAGATAGCAAAGATCGATATAATCCTTGACCTGTTCCATGGTATGCCAATTGCGGGCAAGATCCACCATTATTGCGCGATAAGAGCAGTCGGGCTGGTCCTTGATGGTATAGGACGGTACGGTAAGGGTACCGTCTTTATACTGCAGGATCTGATGCAGGGTTGCAAGTCCGTAGGTAATGCCGTCGTTATCTGATGCGGATACTGCAACGCCATTCTTATCGCATACGATGCTGTATTGACCTGCTTTCAAGCTTGTATCTCGCTTGAGCTCAATTCCGCCGCTTTCATACGAAAGGGTCACGCCATTGAGTTTGTTTGCATAGCCAATAAAGGTATTTGCATATTGCACGAAGTCCTCATCGTTGGTAGCAATTGCCGCCTTGACGGGATAGATTACATAATGATCGCTTTCACCTTCCAATTTCACTTCTTTGGGTTTCGGAAGGATGGTAAATAGCTTTTCGCTGCTGTACATTTTTTCCTCCTCAACAGGGTCTTGCACGGGATCTTCTTTTTTCTCTTTACAGGAACAAACCGGTAAAACGAATGCCGAGACTAACAGAATACTGATGATTTTCAAAACCAATCGTTTCATAGATCTTTTGCCTTTCAGATTTAATTCGATATGACTATTAACATAATCAGGGGGACTGTGTGTCCCCCTGATGGAATTTGTGCAATATTAAAACTTATGCTTCGTTGAATGCTACAAATGCCTTGTAGGTCATGTACAGGTCCGCTTTGGAGATAACTTCGAAGGGAGCGTGCATGGAGATTACGGGAACACCCAAGTCAACTACGTCAATGCCCTTCTCTGCGATGTAAACTGCAACGGTTCCGCCGCCGCCCTGGTCAACCTTGCCCAACTCGCCGGTCTGCCATACGATCTTGGCATCGTCGAAGATCTTGCGGACATAGCCAACAAACTCAGCAGTAGAGTCATTGGTACCGTTCTTACCGCCGGAGCCGGTAAACTTGGTCATAACTACGCCACCGTTGAGGTAGCAGGTGTTACGGCTTTCGTATACTTCACCGAAGTTGGGGTCGAAAGCGGCGTTAACGTCTGCGGACAGACACTTGGAATTGTGACGAACAACAAATTCGTTCACGCCCATGGTTGCAGACAGCTGAGAGATCAGATCAGTAAAGATGCTGGACTTCATACCGGTTGCACCGCCGGAGCCGGTTTCTTCCTTATCGGCAAGGATTACCATCAGAGTGTGCTTGGGTGCCTCTGCTGCCAGAATTGCGGTAAGGGAGGGGTATGCACAAACACGGTCATCATGGCCGTAGCCACCGATCATAGAACGGTCGAAGCCGATGTCACGGCTCTTAAACGCGGGAACGATGGACAGCTCAGCGCTGATGAAATCGGACTCAACGATGTCATACTTTTCGTTCAGCAGTTTCAGAAGTGCCAGCTTGATATCCTTGCCCTCTGCCAGAGGCTTAGAGCCGATGAGGATATTCAGCTTTTCGCCGGGAATACCGCTTCCCATAGTGTGGCTCATCTGATCCTTTGCCAGGTGAGGCAGCAGGTCATTGATGTAGAATACGGGATCGCCCTCTTCCTCGCCGATTACGATGTCACAGAAGGAACCGTCTGCACGAACGATTCTGCCGTGGATTGCGAGAGGAGTTGCAACCCACTGATACTTCTTGATACCGCCGTAGTAGTGGGTTTTGAAGAAGCCCATATTGCCTTCTTCATAGATGGGGTGCTGTTTCAGGTCGATTCTGGGAGAGTCGATGTGAGATGCCGCAATGCGGATACCATTTTCCATGGACTCGCTGCCAATTACAAAGAGAAGCAGTTCCTTGTCGCGGTTGTTGTAATAGAATTTATCGCCTGCTTTTACGGGCTGACCAAAGGTATAGGGCTTAAAATCGCAAGCCTCTGCCATCTGGATGGAGTTGAGGACAGATTCACGCTCGGTCTTGCAAAGATCCAGATAGGTCTTGTAGCCTTCTGCGTAAACATTCATTTCTTCTTCTGCCTGTGCATCCAGCGCCTCGTACACGTTCTTACGGGTATAGAGCAGGCGATCTTTCAATTCTTTGATTTCTTCAGGTGTCATTTTGAACCTCCGTTTGCGTATATTCGTTATATTTTTCTACCATTCCGTTTACTTTTTTCACATAATGCGAAGTTTCGGAATAAGGTATATGGTACAGTGTTTCGCCATCTGTGCTATAGGTGGGGTCCTTGAGCCATTTGGATACGATGGTAGGACCTGCATTGTATGCCGCAAAGGTAGTTTCCCAATTACCAAAACGCTTGTATTGTCTGGAAAGGTAATAGGTACCGTAACGGATACTGATTTCGGGATCGAACAGGTCATCTTCGTCATGCGTTTCCTTCAGATATCCCTGCATCTCTGTAAAAGTAGCAGGCATCATTTGCATCAGTCCTTTTGCACCCACTGAGGAAACAGCATTTGCATCGAAATTGCTCTCGCAGTAGATCACCGCATAAATCACCGATTGCGGTACGCCAAATTCCTCTGAAGCCGCCGACACGTATTCCTGATACATCAGCTCCTCAGGATGCTCGGTATCCTCGGGAAAATACAGATGCTCATCGATCTGTTTTCCGATTTCGGGAATGCTCATTAGAACCGCAGAGGTAGCAATTCCACATAAAAGAATAACTGTTAGTGTAAATACCCACGGAAAGCGTTGTTTAGTTCGTTTGCGTCTTGCCATATCCAAGCTCTCCTGCGATGTTGTCAATTTGCTCGGTTATCGAATTGGTACCGTCATTTCGGATTACATAATCTGCATGTTCCTCGAAAAAAGCATCGCTGTGCTGAGCGGCAATTCGTGCCTCTGCCGCCTGTCTTGTAATCGAATCTCTGGCACAAATCCGACTGATACGAAGCTCGGTCGGTGCAACTACCGCAATCACACGATAACACATGGATTCCATTCCGGCTTCATAGAGCTGGGGCGCATCGACCATAAGATACTCTTCCCCATTTTGCGCTTTTTCTGCAGCGATTTTTTCCACTTCTTCCTTTACAAACCTATGCACGATGCAATTGAGCGTTTGCAAATGAGAAGGGTTGGAAAAAACGATGGGAGCAAGTTTTTTTCGATCGATTGAACCGTCTGCCGTCAAAATATCTCCAAACGATTTTACCAGCATTGTAATACAATCTTGATTTTCAGCATACAAACGATGCACGACAGCATCAGTATCCACACATGATATTCCATAGCGGGCAAACTGCTTTGCTACATAACCTTTTCCGCTTCCGGTCGTTCCTGTGAGTCCTATCAGTTTCATGGATACCTCCTTATGCCGCGTATAAAGTCAGTATAGCACACTATTGTCGAAATTGCAAGAGTTATTGACTAATTCCACAAAATAATTCTGATGGTTAATCCAAAACTGCCCATCATCCATAAAATTCCGATCAGTAATAGAAGCGCTGACAGCAGACATTCTCTTGCAAACCATTCAATTGCAATGAGAAAAGAAATGATGGACCATACAAGCAAAAGAAGGGATAGCACTTCTCCCCTTCCGCTGAAAAAGATAAGAATCCACAAAAGCATGGCACTATAACCCGAAATCCACCAAGCAATCGCCTTTTTTCGGCATCGAAAAGAGCAAGTACATTGGCGTCCCACCAACAAACCCAATGCGAGTCCCAAAATCAATGCAACGACTTGTTTGAGAAACAGCCAATACGATGGAATCTGCACAACAGAGTCTCCGCAAATCTGCTGATAAACTGCATTGCCCCCTGCGAGCCACAAAATTATTCCACATAGCAAACCCGATGTAAGGCCTACGCTCACACAGATTCGCCAATCTGCGGTACATAACTCTCGTTTAAAGCCTCGAAATAACTGCATGAATTACCTCCTCGCAAAAAAACGCGGAAGGCGTTTGCCTTCCGCGTGTCCGAAAAATGCCTCGCTTTATGATATGCAAGAATCTTTCGCTTCATGATATTAGTTATGAGTGGTACAGTAACAGTTAAACTGTTTGCTGGTATTTGTACGTCCGGGATAGGTTTTGTCGTACAAATATTGATAGAAAGGATATCCGGGGAGACGGTAAGGTTCGGTATCACCCAAAGGTGCCCAGGTATACTGTCCGTCAGTAATATAGATACTGCATGCCAGATTTCTGGTATGATTGAGCATACCGTATTGGGTCAGTGCATACTCGGGACACCCCGGTCCTGCAACGCCGCTACCCTCTGTACAATAAGCAACGAAAATGTGCTTGTCACAAACCTGAGTCGGCAATGTGGTTCGAGTGAAGTAACCGGTATCTGCCCTTGATCCGCGCGGGTCTGCTTCACAAGCTGCAGAAATCAGCTTGCCCGAATCGGAACAATACTTAGCTTCGATCAACAGATTATCAGCAAAGGTCTTTTTGCTCATCTGTCCGGCTTCAACTCTGGGCAAAATAATGCTCTCATGAATATCGGTCATAATGGTTCGCCAAATTGCCGTGTGATCGCTTTCGCCACCCAAGTCTTGGGGTTCATCATAACCGACCCACACACC
>JAZRIH010000125.1:0-6696 GCA_045645175.1 Eubacteriales bacterium
GGGAAGAACCATCTCAAACGCCGAAGTTTCTTCCCGCCTCGAGCTCCACCCAACTCCTTGGCTGTCGGCGGTAAAAATGCAGTCATACTTAATCCATCTTGCCCATTACCCACGATTCTACGCGGTCGGCTACCTCGAACACGCTGAGATGGGTAATGTCCAGCGTTTCAAAGGCTTGCTCACCGATGCGATCGTGGGTTTGGAAATATCGATTGTACTCTGCCGAGCTGTTCAGCCACCCTTGGTCGGTGATGCCCCGCCCCTCGATCATCCGATGGCGAAGCGCACTTTCCTCGCAGGTGAGGGCAAGACAGTAGATATGGGAGAAAAATCGGCTGTTGTAGGCGGTGGGCAGCTTATCCAGATTGCCCGCCATAGTCCACAAAATCGGCTTGCCGCTTTGCATGAGATTGCGGGAGAGGCTGAGCACCTGCTCCACCTGCTTCTTATAATCCTCATCGGTGTCATGCGGCATGATATTGTAAAAGAGATCGGCATCCAGCACGATAAAATCGGTCTGTCTTCCCAACAGCGCTTGTCCCGTGGTGGTCTTGCCCACACCGCTGCATCCCGACAGGATAAACAGAGGCAGACGCCGATACTTCCATCGGTGTGCGCATCGAGGACAGATGATCTCGGTTTCGGTTACGGTTTTGTCCCAGCGGTAATTGCCGCACTCGGGGCAGATTCCTATCATGGCAATCTCCTTCAAGTATTTGTTGCGCTAATAAAAGGGGTTTTGGGGGTTCTTCGGGGAACTTTTTCAAAAGGTTCCCCGAAGCGAGATTTGGAGCAACGTCCCAAGCAATCACTTTCCCTGCAAAGAACGGATACGGTCGCGGAGCTCGGCGGCAGTTTCGAAGTCCAGACGTTGGGCGGCATCCCGCATCTGCTTTTCCAGCTCGGGGATAGATTCGGGCGTGGGAGCGTTTTTGGGCGGTCTGCCGGGCTTGCCCTTCCCTTTCTTTTTGCCGCCCCCTTCATTTTCATCCTTGCTGCCCAGATCGATGAGCTCGCGCACGGGCTTGATGATGGTCTGGGGCACGATGCCGTGGGCTTCGTTGTATGCCTCCTGAATGGCACGGCGGCGGTCTGTTTCGCGGATCGCCTTCTGCATGGCAATGGTCATCTCATCGGCATACATGATGACCTCGCCCTCGGCATTACGGGCGGCACGTCCGATGGACTGGATCAGGGCAGTTTCCCCCCGCAGGAAGCCTGCTTTATCGGCGTCCAGAATCGCCACCAGCGACACCTCGGGAATGTCCAAGCCCTCGCGCAGGAGGTTGACACCCACCAGCACGTCAAAAATGCCCAGACGCAGATCACGGATGATCTCGGTGCGCTCTACCGTTTCTACGTTGTGGTGTATATATTTTACTTTGATCAGATTGGATTCCAGATATTCGGTGAGATCCTCTGCCATCTTCTTGGTGAGGGTAGTCACCAACACACGCTGACCCTTTTCGGCTCTGATGCGGATCTCGCCCATGAGATCGTCGATCTGTCCTTCAATGTGGCGGATCTCCACCTTGGGATCGATGAGTCCCGTAGGACGGATCAGCTGTTCGGCGATCTGTCCGCTTCGCTCCATCTCATACTTGCCGGGAGTGGCGGACACATAGATCACCTGATTGATCTTATCTTCAAATTCGTTAAAATACAACGGGCGGTATCGTATGCCGAAGGCAGACGGAACCCGAAATCCACCAGCGACTTCTTACGGGCGGTGTCGCCGCCGCTCATGCCCGATACTTGGGGGAGAGTCACGTGGCTCTCGTCAATGAACATGAGATAATCGTCGGGGAAATAGTCTAATAGTGTATAGGGAGTACTGCCTGCAGGTCTGCCCGAGAAAATACGGGAGTAGTTTTCCACGCCCGAGCAGAATCCCACCTCGCGGAGCATTTCCAGATCGTATTTGGTGCGCTCCTCAATGCGCTGGGCTTCGATATACTTGTTCTGTTCCTTGAACCACTTCACCCGATCTTCCATTTCGGAGTAGATCTCCTCAAACGCCGCCTCACGGCGATCATCGGAAATGGCGTAGTGAGTGGCAGGGAAAATGCAGGCATAGGAGATACTTCTCAGCACCTCGCCGGTGACGATATGCACCTCGGTGATGCGCTCGATCTCGTCGCCCCAAAACTCCACGCGGATTGCCTTCTTGTCCTGAGATGCGGGAAGCACCTCCACCACGTCGCCCCGCACACGGAAGCGGTCACGGGCAAAGGCAAGGTCGTTGCGGGTGTAGTTCATGGAAATGAGTCTTGCGATCATCTCCTCACGGGACATCTCTGCTCCCACACGAAGGGCAAGCACCTGCTCCTCGTAGGCATTGGGGTCACCCAAGGAATAGATGCAGGACACGCTGGCCACGATGATCACGTCCCGCCGTTCAAAGAGGGAGGAGGTGGCACTGTGGCGCAGACGGTCGATCTCGTCGTTGACCGCCGAGTCTTTTTCAATGTATAGGTCTTTGCCCGGGATATACGCCTCGGGCTGATAATAATCGTAGTAGGAAACGAAGTATTCTACCGCATTATCGGGGAAAAACCCCCGAAATTCGGAGCAAAGCTGGGCGGCAAGGGTCTTATTATGGGCAAGCACCAAAGTGGGCTTATTGAGTCTGGCGATAATATTCGCCATGGTAAAGGTTTTACCCGAGCCGGTCACACCCAGAAGGGTCTGCTCGGAAAGTCCCGCCTCCACGCCTGCCACCAGTTTATCGATGGCCTCAGGCTGGTCGCCCGTGGGCTGATAGGCGCTGTTTAATTTGAATGTGCCTTTGAGGGCGTTGTTGCCGAAGATTCCCATGGTTTTCCTCTTATGCCGTCAATGCCTTGGCATTGACGACTCACCTAATGTAGCATTATCTAATTCGCAGTATACGATTTCTCTCAATTCTTGCCGAACAGTTTCGCCCAGAAGGACTTTTTCTTCTGAGTTTTCTTGGGGGCTACATCGGCACGCAGCTCAGCTTCCAGCTCCTCGATGGTCTTCTCGCCGTCGTCAACTTCTTTTGCTGCCTTGGATTCGCCCAGGATGGTGCCGCCGAAGATGGATTCGCATTCCTCTGCTTCAGCTGCGTTTGCTTCCTCCTCCATCACCAGCTCGCCCTTCTTTCCGCGCTGACGGAAGATCGTGATCAGGTCACGCATAACATAGGGATCGTCCACCAAAGTGATGGTTACATTGCCGTCTTCGTCTTCTACGAAGTCGAAGACCAGCAGATCGCCAATCTCCTTGCCGTTGGCGTCAACGGGACGCAGGAGTGCAAAATTGTGGTCCACCATTTCGTCCTCGAATTCCTCGGAGGGGGTGGTGATGGGGATCAGTGCGCTCTGAGAAAAATATTTGACCTCACCGCGGTCGTTTTCCAGGACGATGTTTTCGTCGTTATCGGGGTCGGTGAGTTGTTCCAGAATCAGTTTCAAATCGCTACGCATATCAGTTCTCCTTACTGTATGTAAAATCTAAATATTACTATTGTTCCCGCCAAAATTTCCTTTATCCAATGGTGCGGAAACAGAATGTCTTCTTTTTATTCTACCATATATTTATATAAAATGCAATAGTGTCCTTGAGTTTTTTGAGGGCAGAATATTCCCTCCCTTCAAAGAATTGTGAGCATCACTATCGTGGCCAGTAAAACTCCCCTCGTTCGCGAGATGTCACTCACTTTATCCGAACACAAACCGTGGCAAGCAGACCTCCCCTCGGTCGTGAGATGTCACCCACTTTACGAGAATACACCTTGAGTAGTGAAAGAAACGGCACAGAGATGGAGCGTCCTCAGATGCGACTAAGGAAGGATGGGGGATTCGGGGGAAGGAAACCTTGGTTTCCTTCCCTTGAACGATTCTTTGCACACTTTCTGTTCGCACAGAAAGTGTGAGAAACTGCCGAGATAAAACCAAGGATAGTGTGTTCCGTAAACATCATTTCTTAAACACTTACTTCTCGGTACATACTTTCCTTGATATAATCTCGACACTTTCCCCTACTTTCTTTATGGAAAGAAAGTAGGCAAAGAAGCCATTTCAGGGGGAGAGGAAACCAAGTTTTCCTCTCCCCCTAAAAGTAACCCCCTCACCATCCTTAGTCGCGTCTGAGGACGCTCCATCTCTGTGCCGTTTCTTTCACTACCCGAGGTGAAGTTGGACAAAGTGGGTGACATCTCACGACCGAGGGGAGGTCTGCTTGCCACGGTTTGTGTTCGGATAAAGTGGGTGACATCTCGGCATCGAGGGGAGGTTTACTGGCCACGGTTCGTATGGGGAAAGGAATGCTTCCGCTTCCTAAAAAAGAGGGACTCCTAAACTATCCCCTTCCTCACACAAAAAATTCGAAAAATCCACTATTTTCCCTTGATTTTTTTCAATGAGTGTGCTACAATGTGCTTCATAAGCGAATTTTTTTGGAGGATAGCCGTATGAAACAAAAAGTTGCCATCGTCACGGGCGCGTCCGGCGGAATCGGATCTGCCATTGCCATCACCCTTGCCCGCCACGGCTATGCCGTTGCCATCGGATGCCGTAACACCACCGCCGGTGAACGCGTCGCCGATACCATCCGCAAAGAGGGCGGCTCTGCCGTCGTCTGCCCCTGCGATGTGTGCGATGCAGGCGCGGTCCGCTCCATGGTGAATACCGCCCGCAGTCTGGGAGAGATCTCCCTTCTCGTCCCTGCCGCCGGCATCGCTTATCAGAATCTCTTTCAATATACCGATGAGGAAACCTACGATCTGCTCATGGACACCAACGTCAAGGGCGCGTACCTTGCCACCAAAGAGGTGCTCCCCTATATGATCGCCCAAAAAGAAGGCAATATCATCTTCATCTCCTCCATCTGGGGAGAGGTGGGCGGATCTCTGGAAGCGGTCTACTCCGCCTCCAAAGCTGCACTCATCGGACTGACCAAAGCCCTTGCCAAGGAAGTAGGCCCCTCGGGCATCCGTGTCAACTGCGTTTCCCCCGGCGTCATCCGTACTGCCATGACTGCCCCTCTGGGTGAGGAAACTATGGATCTGCTGGCAGAGGAAACCCCTCTCTCCCGCATCGGATCCCCCGAAGAAGTGGCCGATGCCGTCGCATTTCTGGCCGATGGCAAAGCCTCCTTCATTACAGGTCAAATATTGGGCGTGAACGGCGGTTTCGGCATCTGATTTTAGTCAGATTGTCTAAATTCGTTTCATCCCATTTAGTGAATACGCAGAAAATGTCCAAAAGTACTTGCAATTATCCACCATATATGATATAATCAACCCATCTTTTTTTGGGAGCGTCAGAAATGTATACTACAAGTGCAATTCTGAATAAGGTACTACTGAGCGGCATTATTCTACTGGTCACCCTGTAAAATAATACGCTTAAAAGTGCTGCCTGTCCGAAGTTACACCGCCTGTATACATACGATTTTTGTATTGCAAACGATGCCCTCAGTCTTACGGTTACTTTTATGCCGTAGGACTTTTTATTTTGATTACAGACGATTCCCTCCACACCCTAAAACGAAAGGAAACACCCCATGTTACTCAGCGGATCTCAGATTTTAATTGAAACCCTCATCGAGCAAGGCACCGAAACCGTCTTCGGTTATCCCGGCGGTTCTGTCCTGAATATTTACGACGAGCTCTATAAAAGTTCCGATCGGATCCACCACATCATCAGCGCACACGAGCAGGGCGCTGTACATGCTGCAGAGGGCTTTGCCAGAGCCTCCGGCAAGGTAGGCGTCGTCATCGCTACCTCCGGCCCCGGTGCAACCAACCTGGTTACCGGTATTGCAAACGCTTATCTGGACAGCACTCCCATCGTTGCCATCACCGGTAACGTACCCAAGAGCCTGATCGGACGCGACTCCTTCCAGGAGGTTGACATCAAGGGTATCACCATGCCCATCACCAAGCACAATTTCCAGGTACAGTCCACCGAGGATTTGGCAGACACCATCCGCAAGGCATTCAAGATCGCCGCAAGCGGTCGTCCCGGCCCCGTCCTCATCGACATCCCCAAGGACGTGCAGATCAATACTGCAGAGTTCACCCCTGCATCCAAGGTTGAGCTTGCTCCTGCTCCCTACGCATTTGAGACCGACATCAAGGCGGCTCTGAAGATGATCAAGGAAGCCAAGAAGCCCTACATCTTCTGCGGCGGCGGCGTCATTTCTGCAGCTGCAGGCAAGGAGATCGCTGCACTGGCTGAGGCGATCGACGCTCCCATCGGCTTCTCTATGATGGGTCTGTCTGCCGTTCCCACCTCCTCCCCCAGAACCCTGGGTATGGTTGGTATGCACGGCCACTATGCGGCAACCAAGTCCCTCTACGCATCTGACCTGATCCTCGCTCTGGGTATCCGCTTCTCCGACCGTGCAACCGGCGACAAGAAGAAGTTTGCCAGCGGCGCCAAGATCATTCACATCGACATCGACACCGCCGAGCTGAACAAGAACATCCCTTGCCATCTGGGCATCACCGCCGATGTCAAGGAAACCGTTTCCCGTCTGCTGGAGGAAATCACTCCCACCGCTCAGCCCGAATGGCAGGCTGAGGTTGCCAAATATGTGGCATACGAGAACGAGCATCAGTACATCCCCGCAGGCTCCCTCAATCCCTATCAGGTCATTGACAAGGTGACCGAATACACCACTGACGATATGCCCATCGCTACCGACGTTGGTCAGCATCAGATGTGG
>JAZRIH010000126.1:0-6834 GCA_045645175.1 Eubacteriales bacterium
GGGGGGGAGGGGATTTGGGTGGGTGGGGGGCAGATTTTTTGTGTCCCACGGGCTGAGGCAGGGGAGAGGGGGAGCCTACGGGCGCATGGGTAGCGGTGAGGAAGACCTCCTCCAGAGATGCCTCGTGAAGCTGCATGGACAAAATGGGACAGCGTGCCTCGGAAAAGGCAAAGAAGATGCCTTCCCGCAGATCAACGCCCTTGGGAAGCTGAATGGTCACATGGGTCAGCGAACCTTCGCCACGATAGGTGATCTTCTGCGTGCCGCGGATGCGTTTGAGGATCTCTTCACAGCGGGCAGGGGAAGAGCGAACGGTTAGGTACAGGGTATCGGTGTGAAGATATTGCTCCTGCAAATTGGCAAGGGTGTCCATCGCCACCAATTTGCCGGCAGAGAGAATGAGGATCTTGTCGCAGAGCTCCGCCACCTCGGACAGAATATGGCTGGACAGCAGGATGGTGTGCTTCCCCTTGAGGGAGCGAATGAGCTTTCTGATCTCCACGATCTGCCGAGGGTCGAGAGATGCGGTGGGCTCGTCCAGAATAATGATGTCGGGATCGCCCAAAATGGCCTGGGCAATGCCCACGCGCTGGCGGTAGCCCTTGGAAAGATCACGGATGAGTTTGTTACCCAGCGCAGAGATGTTCACCATCTCCATTACCCGTGCGATTTCCTTTTTCTTGGTGCGGGGGGAGATTTTCTTGGCATCGGCAACAAAGTTCAGATATTCGGCAACCGTCAATTCGCCGTAGAGGGGCGGATGCTCGGGCAGATAGCCGATATGCCGTTTGGCATTCACAGGATTGGTCAGAAGATCATCGTTGCAAATGACGATCTCGCCCTCGGTGGGGGCAAGACAGCCTGCGATCATATTCATGGTAGTGGTTTTGCCTGCACCGTTGACACCCAGAATGCCGTAAAGCAATCCGTCTTCCAATTGGCAGGTAATATGGTCTACGGCAGTGAGATCGCCGTAGCGTTTGGTAAGACTGTTCAGTTCGATCATGGAAGGATCCTTTCGCTCATAGAGCGTTCGTTTGATTCTATCTTTTTATTATACGCAAATATTGTGAAGAAACTGTGACAATCCCTTCCTTTTCGGAAATTTTTTTGCGGGCGGGGCGATCCTTCAACCCCTGCAATTGTCAATTTTTCTCTTGACAAGAAGGATGTTGTATGTTATAATCTTTCATAAGAAAGTCCGCAAAATGCGGGAAAGGTTTGGGCAAAATATGAAAAAAGTATGGCTGAAAGCAGGCGTGTTGATTCTGTCTGCGCTCCTTGTGACCGGTGCTTTCGCAGGTTGTAAATCCTCAGAGGAGGAGCCGGCAAAGACTACCGTAGATTATCTCCACAACTATGAGACCAGTGGTGACGTGAGTGTTTCTACCGGCAAGGCGATGGAATTTATTAAAAACGGTGCTTCCGAGTGCAAAATCGTGTGGAGCAACAATTTGAAGGACGGCAATGATATCATTCCCGCGGCAAGACAGTTGGGTGTGTTCATTACCAGCGCTACCGGTGTGACCTTGGAAGCCAAGTCCGACTTGATTCTGGACGGCACCGATCCCAAGCAGCTCACCGAGATCCTCATCGGCGAGACCTCCCGTGAGGAGAGTGCATTCGTGGCAGAAACCCTGCGCATCAATGACTATGCTATTCAGGTAGTGAACAACAAACTGGTTGTGCTGGGCGGTTGTGAGGCAAAGACCATCGAAGCAGTCAACAAATTAGTGGAGCTTTACTTCTCCGCTGACCGTACCGATTTTATTTTGGAGAGCGGCTATCGCTATCAGTATCGCTACGATTACCCCGTAGTGAATCTGAAACTGGGCGAAGGTGATATTACCGATTATACCATCGTGTATGCGGAAGGCTATAAGGGTCCTGCGACCTATCTGCAAAAATCCCTGATCGAGGCAATGGGCAGAGAACTCCCCATGGTAGGAGCAGGCGCACCTGCTACCGAGCATGAGATCCTCGTGGGTGAGACCGGCAGAAATGGCTCAGTAAAAGCCGATGCAGGCGCATATAAAGTGGGCATGGACAAGAACAATCTGGTCTTCTCCGGCGACTCCGCATCTGTAACCTTGGGTGTACGCGAATTCGTGTCTGCACATTTGGGCGGCAAGAACAAAGACGTGAAGCTGGATGCATCGCTGTCCATGAGCGGCAAGATTCCCGCATTCACCAATGACATCAAACTGATGACCCTGAATGTTACTCTTTCGGGTTACGCAGATAATGCCGTTGTCAATCGTTATCCCCGTTTGGTAGAATTGGTAAAGCAACAGGCTCCTGATGTGCTTTGCTTGCAGGAAGTATCCTCCACCACTTGGAAGAGCTGCATCACCGAAGGCTTGGGTGACACTCCCGCCCTCACCGATACCTACGGCTTCGTAGGCACCGGCAGAAACGGTGAAGCTCCCAAGGATTATGTAGCATTCCTGGAAGGCGCATACAATGCTATCCTTTATAATAAGACCAAGTATGAACTGGCAGACAGCGGAACCTTCTGGTTGTCCGAAACTCCCGATGCTCCCAGTGTTGGTTGGGATGGCAGAACCTTTGCTATCTGCACTTGGGCAAAGCTCACCGAGATCGCCTCGGGCAAGCAGGTTGTGATCATGAACACCCAGCTGGATGACTTCGGCCGCAGTGCACCTATCAATGGCATGAAGCTGATCGTGGAAAAAGCAGGCGAATTTGGTGCTCCTGTGATCTTGGCAGGTGACTTCCAAAATGGCGCATCCTCCAAGCCCGTAACTACTGCTACCGATGCAACCTTCGAGAACTCGCTGAAGATTGCAGAGACCGTTGTGAAGCAGGGTGGAACCTATCACAATTATGAGGAGGACGCAGGTGCCGGTGCAACCTCTCACGTGCTGGTATCCAGAGGCTTCTGCGGTGTGAAGAGCTACGAACTGCTTACCGATCTGGTGAACGGCGGTTATGTGTCCGCACACTGGGCGATCGTTACTGAGATTCGCTATTAATGAACTATTCAACTATACAGAGGGCAACCTTTCTCTCCCGCCCCAATCGGTTTATCGCCTATTGCAGATTGGATGATGGAGAAACGGTTCGCTGTCATGTGAAAAATACAGGACGGTGCAGAGAACTGCTGGTGGAAAACAGCGCGGGGAACAGCACCGTTCTCCTTGCAAAGGCGGACAATCCAAACCGATCCACCCAATATGATCTGGTGGCGGTGTACAAAGGCGACAAGCTGATCAATATGGATTCCCAAGCACCCAACCGTGCGGTGGCGGAATTTCTGCCCATCCTCTACCCCGATCTGCAAAAAATGCAGGCGGAGTATAGGTGGGGCAGCTCTCGCTTTGACTTTTATGTAGAGCATCCCACATCTAAGCGGCTTATCGAGGTGAAAGGGGTCACCTTGGAAGAAGACGGCCACACCCGTTTTCCCGATGCCCCTACGCTGCGAGGTCTGCGCCATGTGGAGGAATTGATCGAAGCAAGGAAAAATGGCTGGGAGGCTACCTTGTTTTTCGTGGTGCAGATGGAGGATGCCATTGACTTTTCTCCCAATGACGACACCCAGCCGGCTTTTCGCGAAGCCCTTCGCCTTGCCAAGGACGCAGGCGTAGAGATCGTTGCCTATCGGTGCAAGGTCACAGAGGACTCTATGACCATTGCAACTCCGATTCCCGTGTTGATATAAGAAAACTCCCTCTTGCCCGGCAAGAGGGAGTTTTCTATGATTGGAGATCACTTTCCGTATTTGATTTGGGCGTTCTCTAATTGCTTGTTTCCGTTGACACCCTTCTCAATTGCCTTCCATTGTTCAGCATTGCCGGCATAGTGGATAATGCTCAGCGAGTCCAGCTTATAGAAGGCGAAATGTCCGATTGACTTCAGCGAGGAGGGCAGGGACAAATCGGTGAGATACTCATTGTTGCAAATGGCTTGGAATTCCAGTCGCTCAATTCCTTCCTCCACGGTGAGGGCGGTAAGACCGATGCCGTTCAGCGCATCTCTGCCGACGGCGATGACCTTTTTGCCGTTGAGCTTTGCGGGGATGGTCAGCTCGTCGCCGTAGAAGGGATTGTATCCGCTGATGATCAGATTGCCTTGCTCATCCGGTACAGTGAGCAGACCTTGGGGTTGAATTACGAAGTGCCACAGCAGAGGGATGATCACTACGGCAGAGATCAGTCCGACTGCAAGAATGTGGGAAAAACGTCTGAAATAGCGGAGATTGTGGTCGCGACGCTCTTGGAGAGCCAATGTTTCTGCGGCAATGCGGTCAATAATCTGCTGATTGTAGCCTGCAAGCAATGCCTTGTACTCATCGGTTGCAAACAAAAGGGCCTTCTGATAGAAAAATTCATCGGCAAAGGGAGAAGAGAGGGTAGGGAGATCATCCTCGAATTCCAGCCCCAACTTATCCAGCAGCAGGTCGATCTGGGCATTGGCGATCTCATCATCGGTTTTGCAGAAGCCCTCATCGGTGAGAATATAATGATAGTTCTTCAGCCGTTTTTGAATATGAGCAAGGGACGCTTCCAATTCTCGGGTGAGGACGGGCAATCTGGAGTGATCACCGGTGAGCAGGGCGTTTTCGATCTTCACACACTTTGCGCTGAGATCATTGTCCAACACCTGCAGCTGTACGCTGTATGTGCAGTTGATGCGGGGCAGAATCTCTGCAATCTCGGTCATGATCTGGGTAAGGGGCGCATACTGGCACTTGCGGCAAAGTCTGATGAGATAGCTTGCATAATACTGCAAACGCTTGTCGGTGACCTCGTCCACCTCGTTATCGGGAGTGGGGATGGGTTCTTTCAGCTCAGGGAAGAAGAGGAACAGGGCGGCAAGGAGCAGAAGGATGAAATAGACACTGAATGCGGTCCAAGGCGAAAATCCGTTGAGGTTGCGGATGACGGTAAAGACTGTTGCAAAGGCAATCTGTAATAAATAGTAAATAAACAAGATGTCGGATACATCCAGGGGCACCAAATGGCAGAGATGCTCTTTATCGCTGTCGCCGACAATATACAAATATCCGATCTGACCGATGACGGCAATGGAAGTAAAGATTACGGTGAAAATGAAAAACAGATCGCCTTGCATTCGCAGGAAAAATGCAAGAAAGAAAAACAGAGGGCTGAGTAGCAGACACTCTATAAAATGGTGAAAATTGCGTTTTTTCATAATGGGATCCTCGACAAATTGATTTCCTCCCATTCTACCATATTTTTTTCTAAAAATCTACTGCTAAATGTAAACATCTGCAAAAATGATTTAAGAAATCTGATTTTTTTGATCAAATTGCTCAATAGGGATTGACAGAAAATTGAAAATGTGATAATATAATAGTTACTAATGAAATACGGAGGAATATCCAATGCAAACTTTTCTTAATTTTCTCGCACAGGCGGCAACTACCGTCGGTTTCAAATTGCTGCTCTCCATCCTCGGCCTGCTGGTTGGCTGGAAGCTGGTAGATAAGGTTGGCAAGATGGTTGTCAATTCCAAGAAGATGCAGGCAATCGACAAGACTGCACGTACCTTTATTGCAAGCTTTGCAACCATCGGTCTGAAGCTTATCCTGGTTGTTGTTTGTGTATCCTACATGGGCGTAAACATGGCATCTGTAGTAGCTCTGCTGACTACTGCAGCAGCGGCAATCGGTCTGGCACTCCAGGGCGGTCTGTCCAACATCGCAGGCGGCATCATCATCCTGATCTTCAAGCCCTTCAAGGTAGGCGACTTTGTAGTTGCTTGCGGCGAATCCGGTACTGTCAGCGAGATCAATATGTTCTATACCATTCTGAAGACTCCCGACAACAAGACCGTTTCCATCCCCAACGGCTCTATCTCCAACTCTACCATGCAGAATCTCTCTACTGAGAATATGCGCCGTGTAGATATCACCGTTACCGTTGATTTTGATGCTAACATCGAGGGCGTTCAGGCTCTGCTGAAGCAGATTGCTGCCAACAATCCTCTGGTTGACGCAGAGTTTACCGAACCCGCTGCTCCCATCACCGGTTACAGCGAGCGCGGCGTAGACATTTCCCTGCGTGCATGGGTGAAGGGCGCTGACTACTGGACCGTATTCTTCGAGCTGAACAATAGCATCAGCTCCGGCTTCGAGAAGTACGGCGTGAAGTTCGCTCTGCCTAAGGTTGAGGTACATAAGGACTAAGTTTTTTAGAGGAATTGCGGTTAGAGATTTGTCAGTGTACAAAGCTTTAACCGCTTTTTTTTGAGTGTGCATGAATAAAGATCACGCCAAACTGTAGAAGCATTTTGGGCTAAAAATGCAGTGAAGAGCGATTTCTATCTTTGTTGTGTGGAATAATATATACTTTTTGATAAAAATTTTATAAATAGAGGAGGTTTTTGGATGAAACATAGAATCGTGGCGTTTATGATGGCGCTGGTAATTATGTTTGGTATCGTTGTGCAAATACCTGTTACGGCAGCATCAAATCCCACCTGGACGAAGGTTGCCGAATCCAATATCACACAGACAGATGCCAAGATTGGTGCAAAGGTAACCTTTACATCTGCGGTGAAGTTTTCTGCGGGTGGCTTCTACATCGGCACATCGAAAGACAATTTGAAGAAGAACGCGTACCCGGATTCATCTACCACCAATGCGAAGTCGACAACATTTACGTTCTTGATGAGCAAATATAAGGAAACGCTAAAACCGGACACCACGTATTATTATCAGATCTACGTAGTAGCCGGAGGCAAGGAGTATAAGAGCCCGACCTATTCGTTCACGACCAAACCGGATACGGTCAGTGCACCCACTTGGACGAAGGTTGCCGAATCCAATATCACACAGACAGATGC
>JAZRIH010000127.1:0-22815 GCA_045645175.1 Eubacteriales bacterium
TAGAAATAATCTCCTATAACACCGCTCTTCATGATCATCTTGCCATCAGCGCCGAATTCGTATTTACCAACCGCCAGGCCATACTGTTCCGTGAACTTTTCGGTAAGATAAATCGTCGTGTTCTTTGCCAACTTATTAGCATCGTTAACAAAGTAGTAGTTACCTTCGAATTCAATCAGCTGATATGCCTTCTGAAGGATGCCCTTCAAGTAGAAATAGTCTCCTACAACCCCGTGCTTGATGATCATCTTGCCATCAGCATCGAAATCGTACTTGCCTACCACCAAGCCATACTGTTCCGTAAACTTTTCAGTCAAATGTACAGTGGTATTCTTAGCCAGCTTATTACCGTCGCCGACAAAGTAATAGTAGCCTTCGAATTCGATAAGCTGGTATGCCTTTTGAAGTGCACCGTTCAAGTAGAGATAGTCACCTATCACTCCATGCTTGACAATCATCTTACCATCGGCATCAAAATCATATTTGCCCGCCGGCAAACCGTACTGCGCGGTAAACTTTTCTGCCAAATGTACGGTGATATTCTTCGCCAACTTATTAGCATCGTTAACGAAGTAATAGTTTCCTTCGAATTCGATAAGCTGGTATGCCTTTTGAAGTGCACCGTTCAGGTAGAGATAGTCACCTATAACACCATGCTTGATGATCATCTTACCGTCGGCATCGAAATCGTAGTTGCCTGCTGGCAAGCCATACTGCGCAGTAAACTTTTCGGTCAAGTGTACAGTGGTATTCTTCGCCAACTTATTAGCATCGTTAACGAAGTAATAGTTTCCTTCGAATTCGATAAGCTGGTATGCCTTCAGCTGAACGCCGTTAAGATAGAAATAATCGCCAATAACGCCGTTTTTGACTATCATCTTACCGTCAGCATCGAATTCGTATTTTCCAACCGCCAAGCCATACTGTGCAGTGAACTTTTCAGTCAAGTGCACCGTAGTGTTCTTTGCCAACTTATTACCAGCATTAATGAAGTAATAGTTGCCTTCGAATTCAACAAGCTGATATGCCCTTTGCTTGACACCATCCTTATAGAAGTAATCGCCATATGCACCGTTGAGCAGTACGGCAGAACCGTCGGCACCGCAATCATAATAATAGAGCAAAGCGGTGTTTCCTTCTCCTACTCCGGCATAGTAGTATACAACTACTCCCTTTTGGATGAATCCTTTTTTGTCGAACAAATAAATCTTACCGTCAATTTCAAACGGTCTGCAGGATTTGGCATCTCTGGATGTGTCTTTGTAATAATCAGGTCCATACCAGTAACGGACACCGTTTGCATTTCTGGTCCATACTCCGCCGGTTACGCGTCCGTTTTCGAAAATAAACTTAATGCCCTGTTCCGTAATATAGGAACCGTTCACGGCAGCGAGCGTCGTTTCATCAAAGAAGTACCATTCATTGCCAACTTGCTTCCATCCGCTGGAAATAACACCAAACGCAGAATAACGGTATACACCATCTACCTCGTCGAAGAATACACCGGTGTATGTGGTTTGATCTGCATTGATTCCGTTATCACCCAAGTCATAATAGTATCCGTCAATCTTTTGAATACCGGTAAGCTTTTCGCCACCCTGGTAATAAGCAAATCCGCCGTTCTCAACAGTCCAGCCTTCCTTCGTGTTATATGCGATGGTGTAACTGTCTTCAAACTCCGCATAAGTTGCTCCAAACCAGGCTCCGGACTCACTGGGATCATTCGGATTCACAAAAGGAGTCAAACCGTAGATCTGCTGATTTTCGGGCTTACATGCAAAGGAATAAAGTGCATTTGCTCTGAGATAACCCTTATAGCTGAGGGTACCGCTGTGAACAACGCTGAGAGAGTTGTTAGCATCCCACTTAGCACTATCCTTGGGAGTCAGTCTGATGCCGGTAACCATACAAAGCGGGTTTGCGGTAGCGGGGTCAATCGCCTTGGTCTGGTCAATCCAGTTAAGCTTCAGCGTAAGAGTATTCGTTGTCTCATCAAAAGCCTTCGATGTAAGCAAGAAGTACTCATTGCGGATATTAAGCTCGCTGTAATCAACGATGTAATTATCGTCGAAGTCCATAACCGCAGTGATCTCACTCAGGACACTTACACGCTCTGCAAGCTGAAGCAGGAAGTTCCACGCAGTCACGTTCTCCATATCTGCGCCGGGAAGCATATAGGTCAGGTCTGCGAGCTGACTGGGAATCGGAATTTGAGTCATATCCAGAGCGAAGACATACGAAGTAGTCATCTGCGCATCAAGATTAACCGCGGTGTAGGTAATACCATCCACGGACGTAGCGTTTGCGACGTCTCTCAACCACGCAAACTGACGGTCTCCACCGGTTGCCAGGCTAAAGTCGAAGGTGTTTTCGCCCTGCTTATACATGTTAAGCATAATGCTGCCGCCGATGGATTCATCGCTGACAAGACAAACACTAATCTTGACTACCTTAACGCCGGAAGCTTCATTACCAACAAATATATTGCCATTAAATTCACCGTACTTGTTATTTTCCAGCGAAAAGCTTACGTCCTCGGTTTTGAAAGCAACAGGCTTGTTGTTATAGCTTGCAGCAACAGGAAGAACAGTGTTTGCTCCGTATACTGCATCCATATGAGTTTTTGTGAAGTAAACATTTTCCGGAACAACAACGTTCATCGTTATCATGCCGATGACCTCGCCATCGAGCATCATGTAAACTTCAACGGTTCCATTTCTCTTGCCGGTAAATACGCCGTCGGCAGATACGGAAGCAAAGCGATCATCGGAAACCGCCCATGTATAACCATCGGGAAGAGCTACTTCGTTACCCGCAGGGCTAATACCCTTTGCTGTCAGCTGTACGGGGGTGCCAATGGTGGAGTATACATAGTCGCTCTCGATCATAGCGTGATCAAACTCAGTAGAGCTGGGAGCTGTAGAAACGAGCATAAGAGAAGTCGAAACAGAGCGCTGGAAACCGTCGGAAGGACTGTTAAGAACGCTGAGCTCGGAATCGCCGGGCTGTCTTGCAACAAACGTGGAAGATCCACCACCGTCAAGGTTTACAGCCGATACACATCCTGCATCGAGAAGGATCTGGGCGATTTCAATATAGCTACCGCCGCAGGAGTAGGGATCCTGACGTCCATCGAGCACCATGAGCACAACCTTACCGGTTCTGGTAATTCCGGCTGCCGTTCTGGGCGCACGGCTGGCGGTATAGTTGCTACCCTCTTTTACGCAAATTTCACCGTCTTTGATAAGAATGGTACCAAAGCCTGCGATCGCTTCCTGAACCTGTCCCTTATAGATGGTGTTGTACTCTTCGGTAGTACCGATAACGGGAGTTCCGTCCTTAAGGACGCCGAAGAATCCGTTGGAGTTGATCGCATGATACTCAACACCGCCCATTACAAGCAGACCGCCGGGCTCACCGGTAGACATATCAAATCCTGCGCCGTTAACCGCAGCGATTACATTATAGTTGGGAATGTAATATTCGCTATTGGGGTTACCGTACTTATTCTGAGCTGCATTTGCCTGGTCAAGCACACGCTGCATAGCCCAGCCCGCTGCAGGATCGTTGTTGTGGTAGTTTGCGTAAAGATTAACATCATCTCTTGTAAGATCTGCCGTTGCAAGGTGGTAAACCATCTGCTTGCCATCGGCGGAGGTTGCCATGTACGACTCCTGAACGATACCGGGAGCCAGTTGTACCGACGAAGAGGAGAATACCGAGTAATACTTGTTGGTCAAGCTTTCAACGTAGTCGCCTGCCAGCTTGCAGATATAGTCTGCAAACGCATAGCAAACAGCACGTCTGAGATTGATAAGATCATTGGTGCCTGAGAGGTCTCTGGTGCCCTCAAGCGTGGAAATAAGCATATTGGAGAGATATGCAGTGTAAACTGCATTTCTAACCTGAGCTCTTGTTCCGTTCGTGCTGAGTCTGTTGGTCATGAAGTAAGCTGCACGGTATTCATCTGTGAGATCCTCGGTCATATAGTTCATAAAGATCTCTGCAAGAGAATATTCGTTTTCGCCATCTCCAACGCCATATTCAACCGACTTGAGAACATCCATGATGTAGAATGCATCAAGGTCGCCGTCGTAGTCTTCCTTACTGAAGGTAGGAAGCTGATAACCGGTGTTGCTGACAAGGAAGTACTTTTCGCCAACAATCTTGATCATGTCATCAAGCAAACCGGAAACTTTGTTTGCTGCAGAAGCTTCGAGAAGGTCCACAAGGTCCCCGGCCCAACCGGAAACGTCCGCATGGTTAAGCCCAAAGTTGTTGTGGTAGGTGATATCCATAGAGCCGAAAATGTGGCCGATATCTGCCTTCTGACCATTGGGAAGCTTAAAATTAGAAAGATTCTTAAGGCCGGTAACAGCAATATAATTGCCATCGGTAATTTCGGCATTGATCATGTTTTCCATCTTGGTTACAAAAGCTGCAAAATCTGCATCCTCGTAACCTGCCATGATACCCCAAGAACCGGAATTGTATCTTTCAACACCGGTACGAATGTACTTGATTACAAGCGCAACCGGATCCTTCGACGGATATTGCTTAACGTATTCGTTTGCAATTTCCTCGAGAAGTCCAAGGTTGTAAATGAAATCCTCAAAGTTGTCAATAGCAGCTACGCCAAGAGCGGGAATTACTACGATTTCACCCGTAGCTCCGCATTCCTGGCATGCCCAATGCGCTTCATAACCGTTTTCAGTGCGAGTAGGAGCCTTTCTGGGAATTTCAACACGGGAAATATGGGTTACAGGAATAACATCCTGCGCAACAAGAACCTCGTTACATACGGAGCAGCGCTTGCCCTCGGTAAGTCCGGTGCTGTAGCAGTCTGCCACCTGCATCGGGTCGATTACTTCGGTGTGACCGTAAGCAGGAATAACATCCTGCGCAACGAGAGTTACACCGCACCGTTCACAGTGGCTACCGTTCGTAAGACCGTCTTCGGTACAGGTTGCATCGTAACCCTCATCAAGCACGTGCTTGTGACCAAGAGCTTCTCCGGCGGTTTCGCCGCACACAGTACAGGTTGCAGGCTCAACACAACTTGCTTTGCTATAGCTATGGCCGGCTGCAGCCACCTCCTGCTGAGCAACCGTTACGTTGCCACAAACAGAACAGTGCTTGCCTTCGGTAAGACCGGTTGCAGTGCAAGTGGGTGCTACTGCCGCATCGGTAACCTCAGTGTGTCCGAGCGGCTCTACAACAGTCTGCGCAACAAGAACGTGACCGCAAGCACTACAATGCTTACCCTCGGTAAGACCGGTCGCGGTACAGGTAGGCGCTACCGCTGCATCTACCGCTTCAATGTGTCCGTTGTCGCCGCAAAGATTTGCTTTACATACGTCACATTCGTTATTCTGGTTTTCATCCTTGTGTCCCAGCATGGGTACAACCACAGTCACTCTGCTGGTTGGAGTGCCGCAAACGGTACAATACGTAACGTTATCGTATTTACCGTCAACGGTACAAGTGGGATCAACGTTGTTTTCAACAACTACACTGCCGCTCGTATGACCCTTGGCATCAACAACGGTCTGTGCAACGAGAACCTCGTTACATACAGAGCAGTGAGAGCCTTCGGTAAGACCGGTTGCAGTACAAGTGGGTGCTACTGCCGCATCGGTAACCGCGGTGTGTCCGAGCGCTGCTACGGTTTCCTGTGCAACCAGGACCTCGTTACATACGGAGCAATGCTTGCCCTCGGTAAGACCGGTTGCAGTGCAAGTGGGTGCTACTGCCGCATCGGTAACCGCGGTGTGTCCGAGTGCTGCTACGGTTTCCTGTGCAACCAGGACCTCGTGACATACGGAGCAATGCTTGCCTTCAGTAAGACCGGTTGCCGTGCAAGTGGGTGCTACTGCCGCATCGGTAACCTCGGTGTGTGCCTTTGCAGGAATTTCTTCTGTGTAAGAGTGACCGCAGTTTACAGTGTCCTTACAAGTAAATTCCTTCAAGCCTGCCGAAGAACAGGTAGCCTGTGCAACAATTGTTTCGGTATAAGAGTGAGTACAGGTCTTCTTCCAAATACCGTCTTCATTGGTATACGTACCCGCGGTAGCCGCGCCGGTATTACAAATCGTACCGTCAGCGTTTTTAAGCTGTACAGGAATCAGGGGGATGCTTACGTAACCCGACGCAACGGTCACACCCTCGGAATTCGGACCGGCCTGTACAAACTGATGTGTTGTAGTCTGTTTGCCGGGGTTAAGGATAACGGTTCCGGTACCAAAAATGTTGGCGCCTCCAGCCGTTGTATAAGCATATCCCTTGGATGCATCAACGAGGCCGTACACCTCGATCGTAGCATCGACCATATCCTCGTTGGTGCGATCATACAATCTACCCGGAGCAAACGTTACAGGCTTGAATTGAGAATTGATCCTACCAAACGTATAGTCCCCCCATTCATCTGCATCATAAATATAGATACTTACGCCGGAGCTAAGCGTGCATGTAGCCTTCTCGCCGACAATGATCTTGGAACCGGGAAGCATCGCGATATCCTGACCGATGGTGATCTTTCCGCTGTTGGCGATCACAGTCAGGTTTCCGTTGATCGGCAGCTCGTAGTTCTTAGAGTTGATCGAGCCGGTACCAACCGTCATATTGATAGGAGATACCGTCAAATTACCGTCGGCAGAAACGATCAAACGGTCAGTAGCTTCATCATAATCCTTCACAACGTAACCGCTGGTAAGATTAAACATTGCGTTGGACTGTGCAATAAATGCGACCGCAGAACCAAAGTTGTTGTCGGACATAGTGATGGTGGTATATGCATACTCCGTTGCGCCCGAGTAAAGGGTCAGCTTTACTTCGATATTCTGAATATAATACTGAGAAATAGGGAATACGCCATTATCCATGTCGGTCGCTTGAGTTCCGCCACGGAAGTCCATGAGCTGGAAGTTTTCGTATACACACGCACCGCTGTTTGCCGTGATCGTACCCGCGCCGGTGATAAATCCGTATACGTACAGCGAACCACCCTGGTTTACGGTAATCGCGCTGTTTTCTTCCATGTTGATAAAGCTTACGGCTCCCATAGGCGAGCCACCGTTCGGTGTAGCTCCCTGAGCACAGGCATGCTTCGCGGAAAGGCTGACCGCACCGTTGATTGTAAGGTTGGCGCCTGATGCCATGGTAAGCGTTCGGTATGCGGTGGGAGCAGTCCATCCACCGGCAACGCCAATTGCTTCCGTTGTGAACATGGTATTGCTACTGTCAAAAGGAATCAACAACGTTACGCCGGAAGGAATGGTATAGTTACCTGCAGGAAGTGTACTGTTGTTCATCAGTACGATGACCTTTGTGGTGTTTGCAGCTGCAAAAGATGCCGCCGTATTCAGATCATCAAACAGATAACTTGCACCAACCTGATAATAGTTCAGCTTGCTCAAATTCAAAAGCCCGGTGCTCACCTGCTTTGCGCTGGCAGAACCAACACCAAACCAAGGAGTACCGCCATTCTGAGCAAATACCGCTCTAACGGACATATCCTGTGCAGGCTTCAACGTATAAATTTCCGCGGTGGAAAGAACCCGGCCGGTTCCATCGATCCAACCGAGGAAGGCAGATCCGCTCTTTTCGGTTGCCTTAAGTTCAACACCCGTATCGGCACTTACGGCTTGAACGGTGCCGCTTTCAACAGCCGTTCCGCCTGCAGTTACAGAGCCGAACGCTCCGTCGAACAAAATGGTGACATTGGATTTTGCGCTAACTTCAACAAGACTGATATTGCTGATTGTCAGGGTTACGGTAAGGTTAGAAAAACCGCTATTCGATGTGATTTTGAATGCTACCGATGCATCAGGCTCCAATGTGACAGAGTAAGAGCCGGATGTAGATGCATTCGAACCGTTGATGGTGAAAGAACTCGCTTTGTCAACGCTATAGTTAAACGAAAGAGATGCTTTCTTGCCCGAATCGTTTGTAATGGTAATCGTGTTGCTTTTCTGGCTCAGCAGACCGCCCTTTGCAGTGGCAGTAACCTTTCCATTGTCGTTTTTGATGGTGTTAGCTGTATCAGCGAACAAAATATTACCAACATTGGTAGGAACGTCCAGGTTAGTGAAGGGCATGATATCGCCATATCCCAGGGCGTCATACAACGCCGGCGCGAAATAGCAAATCGTTGCTGCGCCTTCATACTGCTCGAGGAAGTAGATTTCCGCATCTGTGAGCTCTTCCGCCGCCATGCTTATCTCATAGACCGCGTCAAGCGCCTCAGATTGCGTTTCTTCATCCATAGCAGCTACTGCGGCGAGAACATCCTCTTCGCTCATAAAGGTTGAGCCAAGATATTTGTTAAGAACCGCTGCAATATCCGCTTTGATTTGCTTTAACAGAACGGTTTCCTCGAACGGCTTGCTGTCAACGCCATTCAAAAGTCCGCCTTCCGAGATGTCATTGTGATCGTGATCGTGTCCGTCCTGCGCAAACGCATGGATCGGCAAAGCTGTGACCGTCATCATCACCACGAGGATCAACGCAAGCATTCTCTTGAAACTAAAGCTTTTCATTGTTTTTCTCCTTTACTAAAAAATTCATGTGAGCTTTTGTTCTTATATGTAAAATACGTTACTTCGAGAAGACTTGTCTGTAAAGATCAAGATATTCTCCAAACCGTATGTTCTGATCAAACATCTGTGCTCGATGTATACACGATTCTTTTGAGTACGGACGTTCGGTGCAAATTCGTATGATTTCCCTTTCGAGCGCCTTAACGTCGTCGCAGTCCACCACCGATCCACAGGTTTCGTCATAGCATTCCGGAGAACCGCCACTATTATACGTAACTCCGGGGGTTCCGCAAGCAAGTGCCTCAATATTAACCAAGCCCATTACCTCGTCACGGGTTGGGTTAACCAGCAAGCTTGCTGCAGAATACAATCCCGCAAGCTCTTGTGGATTATTCGTCCGATGTATCGACAAAATATTACTCGGCAACAGCTTATCAACCTCATTGTTTGTCCCAACCAAAACCAGCTGGTAATCCTTCGGAAGATTTTTGGACAATGAAATCATCGCATCTAAACCCTTGCGGGGTCCCCATTCAAAAGAAACGCCCAATGCAATGTTTTTGTTTTCCAAGCCGTACTTTTCTTTAACACCATTTGATGTAGGCTTGAATGTGTTCAGGTCAATACCGTTGTAGATAACCTGAACGGGGTATTCCTTGAAGAAGGATTGTTTAACCATATCGGCAAGCCACTTGGAGGGGGTTACAATGGTTAAATCGAGATTTTCAAACAATTCGCGTTTCTTTTTATAAAGAGCGGCGCTTTTATCAAAAAACCACGAGAAATTACGTCGTTGAATACAATTTTCACATCCGTGTTGCCATTTGTTGCACCCGGCCATGGTAAAGTATGTGCAATAACCAGTGAACGTCCAGCAGTCGTGAAAAGTCCATATCAGCTTGGTTTTTTTTCTTTTGAAATACTCGAACAACAATTCAAGATTACAATCGTGACCATGAATATTATGCAAATGAATAATATCCGGATTAATTCTATCCAGCTCCGCTATCATTTTCTTGGTTGCCTTCGAGGAATTAAACCCGTAGTTTCCAAAGAGTCTGGACTTTAACGCTTGGACCTTCATATACTTATCGCCGGAGCATCTGATCCCCAGCGGATAACCGTTATTTCCATTGCTGAACAATATGTAATTTTCGATATTGTTTTGAGTAAGGATTTGACTGATTCCAACACAAATTTTCCCTGTACTTCCAACTCCGCATGTTGTATTGATTTGTGCTATCTTCATCGAACAACCTCCCAGAAGAAGTGATACGGGAACACTCGCAAATTATTGTTCGCGGTGTACGCATTATAAAAGAAATACAAAGCGAAGAAAGCAACCATTACGTGCCTCGCAAGCACAGCAACATCTTCCCATTTTTTACTTCTTGCGCTAATAATTTTAGGAAGCAGCAACGGAATAAAAATGATGTAGTAATAGTTCATTCGCATAGCGATCGCGTGCAAGGGAGCAAACATCTGCAATATGACAGACAGCAATAAAAAGTTTCGCAAGCCGATTGTTTCATCGTCAAGAAGCTCCTCATTCGGAATAAGAAACGCAAACACCGCAAATATAACAAACAGCATCAGCATTGTATACGCGCCGGTTTGCTCAATGCTACCGTCGTATTTTGTAAACCGCTCCAAAATAAAAGCAAACGCGGTAAATATCTGGCTATTAAAAACAAAGATTATAGCCATCACCGGGATAACGACAAACAGCCATTTTTTTGTTATTCTCGCGTGATAAAGAGGATACATGAATGCGATCATAAATGCGCTTATATGAAATGTCATTGCAACTATGACGCATAAGATAAATGGGATCAGTTTTTTATTGCGAACGAGTTCATATGCAAGCACCCCCATTGCAACCGCCAACATCTGTCTGATTCCGGAGAACGCCATTACAAACGTCGACATCAAGCAGTAAAGCACAATCGTCAGAGATGGATCAGTACACAATCTTTTGTATGTGGGAATGATCATTGAAAAAGTCAGGACAGTCGTTACAACCAGAAAAATTTGTGGGTTTTTGGTAAATACCGTTATCAATTTAATATAAAACGAATATCCAACCTCAGAAGACGATTGTCCAAGATCCGACCATTTGGTTTTGGAAAATTTGAAAAAGTGAATAATATAATTTGCCGTATCAGTTCCAACCGTTTCGTGCCGAAGCATAACCAATAAAGTCAGCAATATGAAGAAAAAGAGCAGCGATACATTATTCTTCATTTGATAGTTGATGTCTCTTTTACGCACGGTAAAGTGCTGAACCATAAGAGGCACCAAAAGTAAAACATAATAAACAGCCATACCTTAACCTTTTTTCTCTACTCCGCTCAATTCAGAAAAATCACAGAACAACATTTCTAATTGCTGTTTTTTGTCATGGTGAACTCGGCCGCATGTATATGCTTTTATAGCATATTCGTTTAACGCCTGTTCATCATTTAAAAACAGCACCAACTTCTCATATAATTCCGTCTCATTATCTGCCACGATTGCAGCGTCATTATCGAGAAGATGCTTTATTGATGCGACGTCCTTTGGCCCAACCGCAACAATGGGACGAGCTGATTTGAAATAATCTACTATTTTTGTGGAAAAAGACTGCCGCACCATCAATCGGTGCTTTTTATCCATTCCTTCTGCATGAACCAAAATATCCGCGTCACTCTGAATCACGGGGATCCGATCCGCCGGAACAGACCCCATTAAAAAGGAGGTGTTCTTTATTTCAAGAGCTTTAACCATTTTTTTTGTTAATGGAGTCGCGGTGTAAATCCGCAGCTGTGCCTTTGTCTCATCTTGGTTAATTCGCTGTAGTGCATTTGCAAGCATAGCAAGCGATTTCCAGCGATTGATATTTATGTTTCCTGTAAACACCAACTGAAGGGGCTTAACGTTATGGATCTTTATCGGCGGATTTTCGTCAAAGTCAGCAAACTTGGTTAAAACCTTGCACTCACATCCAAATGCCCTGTCATAATCATCCTTTTGCACGTCGGAAATACAGTACTGCAAATCCGATATGCGAACTGTACGCCTCACCCATTTACGCAAACCAAATCTATATAGCCAGTAAAAAGGGGATAGCGAAAATTGCCTCAATGTGTAGTTATCATCTGCGTGAAAAAGTGCAATTTTAGCGTTAGTTATTGAATGTATATATTTTAATACTTTGTGCGGATAGTAGCAACCAAAGACCGGGAAAAATATGATATCAGGATTAACGGCTGCAATGTATCTCCTAAGATTATCATTTTTCCATCCGCCAATATCCCAAATCACTTCTCTCGCTAACATTAAGAGAACATTATAGTGTTTTTTTGCTGCATTGTAAAAACGAATTTCTGTTTCATCACTATCACTTTCGACAGAATTTTCAGCACCGACGTCACTGCCCTTTCCAAACAGTCTTTTAAGCATTTGTCCTTCAGAAATAAAGAAGTTTCTTTGGGCGATATGATTCTGAGGGGCTTGATCGCGCATACATAAACTGTAAAAATCCGCCATTGGAAAATCTGAGAAAAAATCCGTCAGCGTATTTCCTGCGCTATTATCATTTCTCCAAGCAGACCTAGAAATAACCAATATTCTCATACGCCATCGATCCTTTCTGTTTACAAGCTCTCCTTATACCACGCTATTGCCTCGTTCAGACCGCGGGAAAATCGTAATCCGGATCATAGTTAAGCAAATCCTTGGCTTTTTGAATATTTGCGTTGGAATGCTTGATATCACCTTTGACAAACTCATAATTCAGATTGTCAATAAAGAGATCCACATTTTCCTGTTTGCCCTAGAAAGGTCATCCAGGCAACGGACACGGTACCCTAAATTCAAAATCGCCCGCACAGATTGGAGCCAATAAATCCTGCTCCATCCGTGACAAGAAGCAAAGAATTTTCAGGGGATTTCAAATGTTTATATCCCACCGTTTAGAGCCTCAAATAGCAGTAGCCTACATCCTCGTATTGCTTGCGGTCAAATTATTTTCCCCTTTATGCCATGATTCCACAAAGCATCCCATGCACATCCCACCATTTCAATTAGGCAGGGTTTATGATATTTCTCATTGAGTTTTAAAGCCTTATTTCCCAAAAAACTCGGCAGTCGAACGATCAACTTATCGCATTCCTGTATCTTCTGCTCTAAGTCATCAAATTTTAATGTTCCGTTTCCGTATATCTGCACTTTTTCAGCTGTAATGCATGACCAGCGATCGTTTGCATCTTTCTCTTCTATTATTCTGGCAACAACAATCAGAGAATCGCAATAGCTTGTATATCGGTTTAATATGCTGTTGTTTAAACCGCCGGTTGAATATAGAGCTTCCCCCACTCGTCTAAATGGGTGATCATGCACAAACAATAGCTTCATTGAGATTGTCTCTCCTTAATCTTTTTCGCAGGAACACCAACATATACTGACTTTTCATGTGTGTCCTTTGTCACGACACTTCCCGCTCCTACAATACAACCGGACCTAATTGTGGTCCCTCCCAAAACTGTGACTTTAGCTCCAAGCCACACATCATCCTCTATTTTCGTCGGCAAAATCTTTACCGTTTGATCCTTAATCGGGATATCCTGTCTGTCGAAAGTATGGGTTGTGGACAATATCGTAGTCGCATGCGCAATCGACACGTCATTCCCTATCTCGATTCCTCCCGTTGCATCAATATAGCACATCGGATGAATGCTAACGTTGTCACCAATTGTTAATTGAGAAGGGGAAAACAAATAAACATCCGGATGAATGCTAACGTTGTTTCCACAGGTCTTTGCGACTGTTTTTAATAACGCATATCGGAGAGCAAGTCCTTTGCGCCCCGTTGTTTTTCTAAAAAACACCAACAATTTTATACGAAAGGATTTGGGAAACAACATAAAAAACTTTGCCATGCCTAAAATAAGTGGCTTGTATTTTTGAAATGCATCTCTTCCTCTTTTCGCCATAACAATCACAAATTCTCCTTATACCACGCTATTGCCTCGTTCAGACCGCTGGAAAAATCGTAATCCGGATCATAGTTGAGCAAATCCTTGGCCTTTTGAATATTCGCGTTGGAATGCTTGATATCGCCCTTTCGATCGGGCCCAAAATTCGGTTCAATATCTTTCTCGAGAGCCTTGGTCAGCGTATAATATATGTCAATGAGATATTCTCTGCCGCCATAAGCGATGTTGAAAGCCTGCCCTGCAGCCTCACTTGGTGCCAAGCACGCCTTCAGATTTGCCTCAATTACATTTTCGATGTAAGTAAAGTCTCTGGACTGTCTTCCGTCACCGTTGATCGTGGGCTGTTCATCATTCAACAACTGTTTGATGAACTTCGGAATTACTGCGGCATACGCGCCATTGGGGTTTTGACGGCGACCAAAGACATTAAAATAGCGCATGCCGTATGTATCGAGTCCGTAATGCTTTGTATATTGCTTTGCCCATTCCTCGTCACAGCGCTTGGTCAGCGCATAGGGAGAAAGCAAATTCCCTTCCCTTCCCTCTGTTTTCGGAAGGTTCGGTTCATCTCCGTACACGGAAGAACTCGAAGCATATACAAATTTTTTCACGTTCTGTCTGCGAGCCGCCTCCAGCATATTGAGCGTTCCCGTAATATTGTTTGCACAATAAAACAGCGGCATTTCAATCGAACGTGGGACACTTCCCCACGCCGCCTGGTTTAAAACGTAATCAACGCCCTCGCAAGCCTTCACGCAGGTGTCCAAATCCTTGATATCGCCTTTGACAAACTCATAATTCGGATTGTCAATAAAGAGATCCACGTTTTCCTGTTTGCCCGTAGAAAGGTCATCCAGGCAACGGACACGGTAACCCAAATTCAAAATTGCCTCGCACAGATTGGAGCCAATAAATCCTGCTCCGCCCGTGACAAGAAACAAAGAATTTTCAGGGAATTTTAAATGTTTATATCCCACCGTTTAGAGCCTCCAATAGCAATAACCTGCATCCTCATACTGCTTGCGGTCAAAAATACCCTTGACATCGAGCAGCACCTTTTTGCCTTCTTTGAAGAAGGCATCTACATCCGTCATAGAAAGCGCGGCAAACGCTTCATGAGACACAGCAAGAATTACCTCGTCCATATCGCGGACTTCGTCTACATCAACAAATTCGATGCCATACAAGCGTTTAGCCTCTTCGGCATCCGCTACGGGATCAGCAACAATCGGCTCCACGCCGTATTCACGCAATTCTTTGACAATGTCAAACACCTTACTGTTACGGGTATCAGGGCAGTTTTCCTTAAAAGTGAATCCAAGGATTGCCAAACGGACATCCTTGATCCGTTTTCCCGATGCGATCAGCTTTTTGATCGCAGTCTCTGCAACATATTTTCCCATATCATCGTTGATACGGCGTCCCGCAAGAATAACCTGACTATGATATCCAACCTGCTCCGCTTTGTATGTAAGATAATACGGATCAACGCCTATGCAATGTCCGCCGACAAGTCCGGGATAAAACTTGAGAAAGTTCCATTTTGTACCTGCAGCTTCCAGAACCGACTTGGTGTCAATACCCATTTTATTAAAAATAATAGAAAGCTCGTTCATAACCGCAATATTGATATCGCGCTGGCTGTTTTCGATAACTTTTGCTGCCTCAGCAACCTTGATGCAAGAGGCACGGTGCACACCCGCTTCAACAACAAGCTCGTACACCTTCGCGATCTCATCAAGCGACTCATCGTCCATGCCCGATACAATTTTAACGATCGTTTGCAAGCGGTGCACCTTATCTCCCGGGTTAATTCGCTCGGGAGAATATCCAACCTTAAAATCCTCACCGCACTTCATGCCGGATTCCAACTCCAAAATCGGAACACACACGTCCTCGGTCACACCGGGATATACCGTAGATTCAAATACAACAATACTCCCCTTAACAAGATTTCTGCCAACGATATGACACGCTCCCTCAACGGGAGACAGATCCGGAGTGTGATCATCATTTACCGGCGTTGGCACTGCCACAATATGAAATTTTGCACGGCGGAGCATAGTTTCATCCGATGTAAATTCAACAGCGGTTTCACGAATTGCTTCATCTCCCACTTCCTGAGTCGGATCAATCCCCGCTTTGTACAATTCGATTTTCTTTTCATTGAGATCGTAGCCGATCACCTTGATTTTTTTTGCAAACGCTACAGCAATCGGCAGTCCAACATAACCCAGACCTATCAACGAAATCGCTTCTTCGCCGTTTACAATTTTTTCATACAATGACATAAAGGTGCTCCTTTATTTTATCTTTTCTATTTCCGCGAGATAGCTTTGAATCACAATATTGCGGTCGAATTCACGCTCCGCCTTTTGGCGCCCCATGGCTCCCATATTCGCTTTTTCGCTATACGGTAATGCGATGAAATCGCGTATGGCACGCACAAGATCGTTTCTGTCGCGAGCCTTACATGCAATGCCGGACACGCCGTCTTCGTAGGTTTCCCGGCAGCCGGGCACATCGGTTGCAACGATGGGACGAGCACAAGCCGCTGCTTCCAACAGCACATTGGACATTCCCTCGTGGTAAGAAGCGTGGACAATTGCATGGGCCTCCTTCAAACAGGGATGTATGTCTGATTGCTGTCCAAGATATTCAATATACCCTTCATTTACAGCCGAGGCGACACTTTCCTCATAATCACCGTCAAATCCTCCGATCAACCGAAAGACCACATCCGGAAACTCTTTTCGTATTGTTTTGGCTGCATATAACACCTCATCGGCGCCTTTATCCTTCATAATCCGTCCAATGCAAACAAGCACCAGCGATTCTTCTTGCTCAGGATAAGCTTCTGCCACATGCTCCGCCAAATTCACACCCGAACCGGGAAGCAATTTATACGCGCTCTTAACAACGCCTCTAGAAACCATAAAATCACGGTTGCTTTCATTTTGGAAAAATACCGTTTGCGCCTTGCGCAATCCGTATTGATACAAATGGATCAAAAGCTTCTGCATCCACCCACCGTTTTCAATGGCCGTACCAAGTCCTGTGATGTTGGCAATATAGGGAATATTCATCGATGCGCACGCCATCCCCCCGTAAAGATTCGGTTTAATGGTGTAAGTAAGTACAATATCCGGCTTTACCGATTTCAGTATTTTTTTATAAAAGTGTACTTGCTTTAATTCTGCAAGAGGATTCGTTCCGTGGCGGTCAAACTCACACGCGTGATATACACAGCCCATGTTAACCAAATCATCCACAAAATTACCATACGGCAAAACAATATGGACCTCATATTGTTTTAAAAGCGCTTCGATAAGTTCTTTTCGAAATTTGTATAAACCCAGGTCGCTGTTGGCAAGGATTGCTATTTTTTTCATCTCGTTTTCCTGATCGGCACGCCGACATACGTTCCCGGTTCCTTGATGTTCTTCACAACCACGGAGCCTGCTCCAATCATGCAGCCGGAGCATATTTCTGTGTTATTTTTTACGGTAGCACCTATACCGATGTGCGTCAGTGCGCCAACGCGAACGGTTCCCCCGAGCGCTACGTTCGGGGAGATGTGGGCGTAATCCTCAATCACGTTGTCGTGCTCAACGATCGCGCTCGTGTTGATAATGCAATGCTCTCCAACGGTTGCGCAAACGTTAACCACCGCATTTGCCATGACAACGGTTCCCTTGCCGATTTCCGCATTGAATGCGATTTGCGCCGACGGATGAATGATCGACACCCAATTGACAGAATATGCTTCTGCAATCGACTTGCGAATCTCATTGCTGCCAATGCCGATAATGAAATCCGTGCTTCCGTCGTTCAGGCGTTCGATGTCTGCGCTTGTACCGACAATAGGAAACCCGATCACTTCGCCATCCACGTTGTCGTCTATGTAGCAAATGCTTGTATAACCAATTTTGAGTGCGGCATCTGCAATTACCCTGCCGTGACCGCCCGCACCGATAATAATCAGTCTATTATTCATTGGTAATCGCCTCAACCTCGCTTCCCTTAAATTCCTCCATCGTCGCCGATGTGGCAGAGGTAATGCCTTCGCGCTTGAACACCTTTCCAACCGTTTGGAACATAATCTTCCAGTCTCCGACAAAAGTGATGTGATCTACATATTCCACGTCATATTCGAAGCGTTTTTCCCAGCTGATCGCGTTACGGCCGTTGATCTGAGCAAGTCCCGTAATACCGGGGCGGACCTCCAATCTGCGAGCCTGCTTTTCATTGTAAAGAGGAACGTACCGGACGAAGAGACCGCGGGGACCTACCAGTGCGCATTCGCAACGTACTACGTTCCAGAGAGACGGCAGCTCGTCAAGCGAGGTGCTTCGCAAGATCTTTCCGAATTTTCCGAGACGCTGCTCATCCGGCAGCAGCTCTCCGCTCTCGTCCTTGGTGTCAGCCATTGTCCGGAACTTATACATATAATACGGTTTGCCGTTCTTTCCCGCGCGCTCCTGCTTGAAGATCACAGGGGATCCAAGCTTGATGCGAACCAGAATCGCCACAACCAGCAAAACAGGGCTAAGCATGATCAAAGCAACGCTCGCAAGAAGCACGTCCTGCGGCGTCTTTATGTATTTCTCATAAAATCCCTTGTTGGGCTTCTTCCCCATACTTACCTCTCTAAATTCATTCAATGACGGAGTCTTTTTCCGTTTTCGTCCTGATATCACTTGGAGGAGCAAGCCTCCGCGAGAGATATCCACCCTTAATTTTTCGGCACGTAAAACAGTCTGATAATCATTTCCTTCAAGGCTACCTCGTTCGGGTAGAACTCCATAAGGTCTTCGACCAAAACCGATTCTCCGGCAAGGCTTTCAATGCCCAAAAATTCATAGTCTGCAAACCTGTTTGCCAGCGCCTGCAGCTGCGTGACCGATCTGTCCGAGATGAGATAATCTGCCAGCTGCAGAGATGCCTCAACAACAAACCCGTTATCCGCCTTCGCGCGTGCGTCAAACGCCTCGAACAAAGCGCTGACGTATTGCTGCTGCCTGCGCATTCGGGCAACGTTGCTGCTATCCTCAAGTCCCTGTCTGCTTCGCACGTACGTCAGCGCCTGCTGGCCTCTGAGCGTGACCGTTTCGCCCTTCACGAGCGAATCGTCGATTCCGGTGAAATCGTCAAGAACCTGCACCTGAACGCCGCCAACCAGATCGTTTACAACGGCAACCGAATCCAGCGTCAGCGAGGCGTAGCTGTTGACCCTCATTCCCATGAGAAGAGACGAAACCGATTCAGCGGTATTGTGGCAGCTCACTTCCCGTCCGTTTCCGTAGGTATGCGACAGCGCGATCTGCCGACGGACCGTTCCCACCTTGTTGCCCGCAACTCCAAGCACGTTGATATCCACCATCGTGTCGCGGTTGATATGAATGGCCGTATATTGCTTGGCATCATGGTCAAAGACAAACAGCATCAGAAAGTCTGCCTTCTTTTCATTGTTATAGGAATCCTCCGGTACCGCGCCCTCTTCCTGATCAAGGCCGATGACCAAAAAGGTTTCTATGTTTTTCTTGAGAACGTACTCAACGCCGTTGTGTTCTATGACGTCACTTTCACCGTTGCGTTCGGGGAAAAGGCCTTTTTTGCCCTCCCATACGTTGAGCAAGTAAAGTCCAACACCCATGAGAAAGGCAGTTGCGATGAAGATCAACGCAATTTTAAGGTAGGGTAACCTCTTAATTCCCGTCCCTCTCATATTCTTTGTCCTCTTTAATCAGGCTCTCTCGGTGAGCTTACGCTTCAGATAGATGATATATGCCGACGAAACAACCGCCGCAGTGATCAGAGCGGTGATCAGAACCAATCTGATGTTTCCGTCGGGCTCCTCGAGGGGCTCCTCTGCGCTCTCGGGTGCAAGCACAACGATTGCGAAGGGAGAAAACTCATCCTCGGTGAATACAAGGGTCTTTCCGTCCTCGCCCACGTGTGCGTTCTCAACAACGACCCATCCGTTGCTGCCGTAGTGAAGCAGGCAGACGAAATTCGCGAGCGTATCGGCCTTGAGCGTAATATTAAAGCTTCCGTGGTTGCCGTGTCCGTCGCACTCGGTTCCGCTGATGTCAAAGAGATCGCTGACTGCGAGGTCGGTTGTTTCAACGCCCTTGGTTGTCGCAACCTGCTTGATCGCATCGGCCAGAGTGGCAAGGTCGCGGGTACCGGCAATATCCGCATACGCCTCCTCGATTTCCTTACGAGCCTCTTCGCTCAGCTCGTTTCTGTCCACGTATGCCGTAACAATCAGCTCGGCAACGCACTCATCAGATTCGTTCTTTCCGGTAACCAGCTCGGGAGCAGGCTTTCCGGAGGGGCTGGATGTAAAGCCACCGGTCGTTGCAAACACCGAAAGACTCAAGCTTGCAACGATAGCAATAGCCAAACAAATCGTAATCAGTTTTTTCATTTTCTTGATCTCCTTTAAGGATTTATTGTTGGAATGATTGCCCAAGGGCTCTATAGCCATACTTGTGCATTTGATGGGTGAAGTCCTCGCCCAGCTTTTTTTGAATCAAATCATAGGCGCCATTCAGCCTCGGGGCTCTCGTTGTCAGGTTGTGACAGTCCGACCCAACAAAATGGATATACCCTGAAGCCAGAAGCCGAATCGCTTTATTCTTGGTGAAAAGCCTTTCAAAAAAGCTTGCGTTCACCTGCATCTGAATGCCGTTGTCGATCAAGGCTTCAAACAAGCGGCTGTTCTGGAAGGCAAGATATCGCTCAATATGCGCCATCACGATTCTGACTCCGCGCGTATTGGCAATCTCGATCAATTCCTTGACCGTGTGCTCCGACCATTTTGCAAACGGCATTTCCAGGAGCAGCAGATTGGTATCTCCAATCGCAAGCCGTTCAAGACCCTCCATTCGGCTAATTCCGGGATAATACCTGACCTCGGCACCGCATATGAGGCGAACCCTTCTGTCACCCATATGAGCCTTTAATGAATCATAGGACTGTTCTCTTCTGTTGAGAAACTCCTCAACCGACTCATCATTGGCATAAAAGTGCGGTGTTGCAATCACGGTATCAACGCCCTGCTCCGCCAAAGCATCGATCATAGCGATGCTTTCGTTTGGATCCTTGCTGCCGTCATCCATCGCCGGAAGTATGTGACTGTGCCAGTCTATCATTTTGTCTTTCCTTCTGAATGAGCTTTATACTCGTCCTTGTAGTAGTGGCGGTAGTAGCGGTAATACTTGTAGTATTTATATCTTCTGTATCTTCCGTAATAGCTTCTTCCCGATGCCGTTTCGTTCATCACGCAGCCGAGGACGTTTACGCTCGAGAGCTTGAGCTGTCTGAAGCAATGCTCAAGATCCTTTTTCTCAGTATATTCCTCTCTGACAACGATGATCATTCCGGTAATCAGATTCGAAATTGACAGCGCATCCGAAACGATGTTTACGGGAGGAAGGTCGATAATGATATAATCGAACTGTTCTCTCAGCGTTTTCAGCGTGCTCTCCATTCGCTTCGAGCCAAGAAGCTCGGAGGGGTTCGGAGGGATTTTGCCCGACGGCAAAATGTACCACGTGTTCAGAAGCGAGGATTTGTACTGCTCGATCTCATCGTCCTTACCCATGAGGACGTCGGTCAATCCGGGCGTGCTCTCGATATTCATCTTTTTTGCAACCGAGGGAATACGCAGGTCTCCGTCGATCAGGAGCACCCGGCTTCCCTTTTCCGCAAGCACGTAGGAAAGGTTGATCGCGGTTGTACTCTTTCCCTCACCTCTCATCGAGCTTGTAACGCCGATGACGGGGCATTTCGTACCCTCCGGAACGGTAAACTCCAGATTGGTTCTCAGGAGCTTATACTGCTCGGTTGCGGTAAACTCAAGGTTCTTATGTAACGTTCTCTGGTGATGCTCACTCATAAAGGGCGAGCTTCTGTGTTTTTTCTGAAAAAGAGCCATTGTTGTCACCCGCCTTCCTTATTTGCTTGCCTTGGTCTTGGCCTGATAGTAATATCCGTAGCGCTTGCTTCCGGAATTCAGCAGGTTCGGAACCTTCGCAAGAATCGGGCAGTCATAATTCTGCAGCACGAAATCCTCGTTGTGGATCGTGTCATCCATGAGCGCAAAGATCACGAGCACGATAACCGAGAGCAGAATGCCGAGTATCAGTCCGACTGCCGTATATTTGGTGATACTCGGTGAAACCTTCTGCAATTCGGGAATCGCCGAGTCAACAACCTCCATGGAGGCTCCGTCGATGATCTCGGAAATTCTGACCGGGAGAACCTCTGCGATGCAGTTCGCGATTTTCGCCGCCTCATACGGATCCTCGGCGGTAACCGTCACGCGCATGATCTCAGTATCGTTGGACGGAGCAGCCTCGATCATCTCAGACAATTCCTTGTAAGTGTACTCAACACCGGTTTTGTCTATGACTCGCTCCAGAGTGGTTCTGTTGTCCAGGATCTCGGTGTAGGTTCTTACCAGCTCCTGAGCCGCAGTAATTTCCGAGGAGCTGATGCTGAAGCTTGTTCCTCCCAGATCAAACTGGCTGTTGTTTACGTACAGCAAAACCGACGATGAATACTTCGGTGTGATTACAAACGCCGCCAGCGCAAATCCCATGATCGCAGAGAGAAATCCCGTCAATGCGATTACCCACGCTCTTTGCAAGAGGGATTTTACAACGTGCGCCAAGTCAATTGTGTAGTACTCGTTAGTCTTGTTCTTCATTCTGTTTCCTCCCGAATATACAGCTCATATCGCCCTGTATTTGTCGATCAATCCAACGTTAACCGTGATGTTGACCAACGGCGGTATGTTTTCATCTTTTCCCTGCAGATATTGAAGCAATCTGTTTGTCAATATCCCGTTTGCGTAAATGTATTCCTTCGTGCTCACGTTGCACATACAAACGAACAGCACCGAGGTGAACTGAGACCAGGTCATTGTGAATCTGCCGTTTTCAATCACCGAAAGGCGCGGTGTTGAAATTCCAACCAGATCGCCAAATTCTTTTTGTGTTGTATGAAGCAATCCTCTGATTTTTGGAAGATGCTTGGCAAGCTTCAAGCAATACGCTTCTTTTTCTTCGCTGTTTAATTTAACCATTTCGTATAACTACCTTCACCGTTTATCATTTTGATAAGTTTTGATTTCAGAATTTAATGAGAAACAAAAAGTTTTTGTATGTAATTATACCACGTTTCTTCGTTTTTTGCAATAGGTTTTTTCATATTTCTACCATTATATTAAAGAAAGTCTATATTTTCTTCATTTTTTCGTCAAAAAGTGCACCCCCCCCCCCCGAATTTCC
>JAZRIH010000128.1:0-13174 GCA_045645175.1 Eubacteriales bacterium
TGTGCGCTTACAGCTCCAAGGACGTTGCTCCTCTCTACTTCGAGGGCGCTCTGAAGGGCCGTTACACTCGTGACCCCGAGGCTGCTTCCATGATCGACCTGATCCACGACAGCATCACTACCGACTTCGGCGTTGCTTGGGGTAACTCCATGGGCAACATTCCTCACATCTTCAGAGATTGTGAAGTTCTGTCCCAGAGCAATATCAAGCGTAGAGCAGGCGAATGGCAGACCAAGCTGGACGCTCTGACCGTTGAACTTGAAAAGTACGTTCACGGCGGTGCTGAGGCTTAACTCGCTACAACTAATTCAAACAACCTTGACTTCGGTCAAGGTTGTTTTTTGTAAACTTTTTATTAAACCGAACAAAAAAACAAGTGCGCATTGACTTATTCTTGTTTATATGGTATAATTAATGTACCAAACCATAACAAAGGAGTGAATCTGATGAAACGCAAACTAACCGCATTGTTTTTGGCAACGATCATCCCCGTCGGAGGAACACTCCTCTTGGCTTCTTGCGGCAATCAAGGCGGAAACTCCACATCAGTTACTACAACCGATTCAGGGAATGTTCCGCTCTTTTCTCTCCCCGTGATTGATGTTACCTTTACCGGCGACGAATATACCGACGATGACCGCATCGTAAATGTTGCATTTTTTGAAGGCGGGATTGGTGAATACACTCGCCGCTCGCTGAAAGCTGATCTGCTGGATAAAACCGATGTTGATGTTGCTACACGGAATCGGGATCAGCGAATGAAGGAGGAATTGGGGCTGGAAATCCAGCATCAAATTTACATTCCCAACCATGACACTCCGATTGGTGGATTTCCCGGTTTCCATTACCAAACGTTAGACTCAGTTCTAAGCGCTATTGCCTCCAACACCTGTAATTGGGATATCATCGTCAGCTCGCCGATATACGCCAACACGCTGACCCAAACCGGTCGTCTCACAAATCTCGCCGATCTGAAGCCATGGAACGTCGATTATCTGGATTTGGATGCGAGCTGGTGGAGCCAATCATACAACGACGCCATGTCCTACAAAGGAAACTATTTCTGGATCACCGGCGACCTTTCCCTGCGCTATACAGGCGGTATGTACGCAACATTTGTGAATCAAAGAATCTATGACGATCTATTAACGCAATACGGCTCCATCTACACCATTGCCAAGGAAGGCCAATGGACCATCGACCTGATGACCGAGATGGCGACCGCCTGCGTTCCCCTCGATTCTGCTGACGGATTTGTATACGAGTCAAGCGAAATGATAAATGCCATAGCAACCGGAATGGGCGCACAGTATAGTTCCAAAGATCCCGAAACCGGTGAAATTTCCATTACAATCTTCAATCAGCGCTCATTTGATAGTGCAAGGAAACTAAAAAACCTTACCGAATCAGGAAAGCAATTTCCTTCTCCTGCTCTCGTTCCCTTTGATCACAGCGATGATCACATCCAAGCATTCGCAGAAGGCACTGCTCTTTTTTCGGTGAATACATTGATTGCGGCAGATCAGTATTTGACAGACATGAAGGATGAATATGCCGTGCTTCCTCTGCCCAAATACAATGCCAAAGAAGAATACCGCACAGCAGTCAGCGATGAGGTCGATATTTTCGCCATTCCCCTTTCTTCCCAGAAAATCCCGCAAGCGGCAGCTGCTTTGGAATGGATGTGTGCATACAGCTCCCGGGATGTTGCTCCACTGTTTTTTGAGAAAATCCTGAAGGGAAAATACACCCGAGATCCTGAAGCGGCCATGATGATGGATATCATTCACGACAACGTATACGGAGATTTCGTTGATATCTGGAGCGAAAACATTGCGCGGATTGATCAAGTATTCTATGGACATTCCGATGTTTCTATTAAACGTCGATACACTAACTGGACTAATGCGCTCTCCGAGCTCACAGGCCAGCTGGACAGCGCCATTGCATCCTATCAAGCCCAAAAGGAAGGGGCAACCACTTCCTGATAGCCAAACGCACAATCCCCCTCATTTGTGATAACACAAATGAGGGGGATATTTTTGCAAGATATGCAATGAAAATAAAAAACACACTGCAATGCAGTGTGTTTTTGCTGGTGACCCGTACGGGAATCGAACCCATGTTTTCGCCGTGAGAGGGCGACGTCTTAGCCGCTTGACCAACAGGCCTTGCTCGTTTCAGCTTCATCATTATAGCACTTTCTTTTTGAAAATGCAATAGGCAAATTCACCAAAAATCAAAATTATTTTTAGGCAATTCGCATTATAATGACAAAGCTGAACGACAGGATCACTCAAAATAACCCACGGAAGTCAAATACTCTACATATTCCTCCAAGCAGAGATTCATGTCATACATGGCGGTTGCGTGAGTGAGACCTACAAAGCGGAAATGCCAAGGCTCATAGATAATACCGGTCTGATCCTGCTTATCCTCGGGAAACCGCAGAACAAATCCAAAACGGTAGCAATTTTCCGCAAGCCACTTCCCTGCCTCGGTTTCTCCAAATTCCTGAATCAGAGAATCAAATCGGGAGGGCAAACTGGTTTGCACAATATCCACCGCAAGTCCGGTTTGATGGTCACTGGTACCGGGTGCACAAGAATAGGTTGCAACGTTTTCTTCAATCTCTTCACGAGTTATCGGGAGCGTTGCAGTTGCCTTTGCACCGCAAAGAGGACAAGTGCTGGATTTACCGATCCAATCTGCACCGCAAAACTCCTCGGTGCACAGCCAATGGAAGGTCTTGTTACAATTGTTATTAAACAAGCTAACCTGTTTATCGTAAGAACGGTATCCGCTGGTGATATCCAAATACTTCACACCGTCTGCTGCGGCTTCATTGAACATCGCCGAAAGCGCTTTCATCGCCGTTTCATTCATATAAAGATCGGTTCGCCAACTGTACTTATAATCTTTCGACTCACCAAAGGTAATTCTACCCTTCAATACATCGTATTGGCTCTCTGCTCCGCGCTCAACGGGATTTGCTGCATTGACTAAGAGAAGATAGGCATCATCCCAAAGATCGCCCTTAGGATCGACAGCATCCCAATATTTACTCATATCGATCTTATACCCATCATTGTCGGTCGCAGGAGGAAGAGTCGTTTCGGGTTTGGTAGTAGTAGTGGGAGGCGGCGTAGTCGTTACCGGTGTGGTCGTTGTTACCGGTACAGGAGTAGTTACCGGGCCGGTCGTGACAACAGGAGCTGTCATCGTCGTAACAGGAGCAGGTGTTATGATGGCAGTTGTAGTCTGCTTGGGTGTGCTGATGGTAACAGACAGAGGTGCAGTTGTTACAGCAGATGTGGAGGCATTGTCTTTTCCGCATCCCAACGCCGACAATAGCATTGACAACAGTAATAACAGCATCAGAGCGAGCAGCAGCATCTCTCTGAAAGATTGGTCGATATTGTGTTTTTTAAAGTATCTGCTCATAATGAAATACCTTCTTTCGGATGATTATTGGATTGCTGAAGTATCAATCGGCAGGCACGGAGAGATGGGCTGCAACAAAAGCGAGTATTCGTTCTTTTCGTTGCATCGAATGATATAAATAAACTCTTCTTCGATTTCGGTTTCTTCGCCCGTATCCTTATCCTTTTGCTTTTTGATCTGGTGCTCAATGGAAATGCCTTCAATGTAATGATCCACAAAACTAAGCGGCAGATACAACTGACCAGCGGATACAATAGCAGGGGCATCCATGTAGATTACATTACCGTTTATATCCACGCAGGTGCTTCCATCCTTGACGGTAAAATGAGAGCCGTCAGAAGGGAGAATATACCGAAGCTCCTTACGGTCGCCGCTTTCATAGAATCCGCAATAATTTCGCAGAATCGTAAAATTCAAATAGATAGTTTCGTTATCATGGAAAGTTCCCATTTTATAGGAATGTGATTTAAGTCTTCCCGGAGCAGTGGAATCCATTCCCACCTTAAAGGTATAGGTATCGGGAAAGGAAAAGCCGTGAAGACGGGTAGATACAAAAATCGTCAGAGCGCCTGCCGCTGTACAGAATGCTGCAAGGAGAAGCGTAGCAAAAATAAAGACAATGCCCCGCCCGACAGTGCGTTTGTGAGAACGGCTCAGTTTCATGGTTTTCCTCCTTTAAATTATTATGCCAAAAAAGACGATATGTATTATTTTATCACACTTGCACACTAAAAACAAGAGCGAAGGCGAATAATTTTTTGAAATATTTGAAAAGTTTTTCAAAATACCCTCTTGACAAACGAAGGAATATGTGTTATACTATCCTGCGTAAAAGAAGAACACAAATTCCGTTCTCACCGTATGACCACTATGCCGATACGGTTATCAAATAGTTTCTCCTCCTTCGATAGGTGGGATTTGTTTGTGCGGAGTTTGTGGACTGCCGCACATTTTTTTGTTTCACTATGGAGGTGTTTCACAATCAAACCCACTAACGAAAAAGAGCATTTGGTCAACGAAGAAATTATTTCCGCATCTTTCCCCCGCTCCAAGCAGGTGCGCGTGATCGGTGCAGACAACGAACAGCTCGGTATCCTCAGCCTGACCAATGCGCTGAATGCCGCATACGAAAAGGAACTCGACTTGGTTCTCATCGCTCCCACCAGCGAACCTCCCGTATGTCGTATCATGGACTACGGTAAGTATTGCTTTGACCGGGATAAGAAGAAGAAGGAAGCCAAGAAGAAGCAGCAGCGCGTTGACGTAAAAGAAATTCAGCTGAAGTGTCAGATCGAACAGAACGACTTCAACACCAAGGTCAACAACGCACGCCGATTCCTTACCAGCGGCGACAAAGTGAAGGTTATGGTAGTCTTCAGAGGCAGACAAATGGCATACCAGGATGTAGGACGCTCCCTGCTGGAGAAATTCAGCGCGGCGGTTGCCGATCTTGGAACTATAGATAAGGCTCCCACTTTGGAAGGCCGTTCTATGACCATGTTCATTTCCCCCGCGAAGCAAACGGCAGCCAAATAATCAAGGATTTTACGATTTCAACAATCGAAAGGAGTTTCCAATCATGGCAAAAATCAAGACTCATAAGGCTTCGGCTAAGAGATTTTCCCTCACCAAGGGTGGCAAGGTAAAGATGAATCACTCCAACCACCGTCATAACCTGGGCCTCAAGACCCAGAAGCGCAAGAGAGCACTCCGTACCGGTGCTTACCTCAGCGAAAGCTTTGCTCCTGCTATCAAGACCCTGATCCAGAAGCACTAAGCAAAAGCAAACAACAGATTAATTAGGAGGATTACGTAAAATGGCAAGAGTTAAAGGCGCATTGATGACGCGCAAGAGAAGAAAGAAAATTCTGAAGGCTGCGAAGGGTTACTGGGGTGCTAAGTCCAAGCACTTCAAGATGGCTAAGCAGGCTGTTATGAAGAGCGGTAACTACGCATTCGCAGGCAGAAAGATGAAGAAGAGAAACTTCCGTCAGCTGTGGATCGCTCGTATCAACGCTCAGGCTAAGGTTAACGGCATGAACTACAGCACTCTGATGCACGGTCTGAAGGTTGCAGGCATCGACCTGAACCGTAAGATGCTGGCTGAGCTGGCTGTAAACAACAAGGAAGCTTTCGCTGCAATCTGCGACAAGGCAAAGGCTGCTCTGTAAGTTTCGATATTGTACCCGCTGCACGGGCTGATACTTCTACACAGAAGTCTCTCCCGCGCGCGGGTTTCTTTCGTATTTATTCCAAGTTTTATTTTAACCGATTTTTATAAAATCGACTCTACTTTTCCCAAAATACATTTGGAGGAACCTATGGAACACATTACCTCCCGCGCCAATCGCTTGATCGTCGATACTGCCAAGCTATCCGACCGCAAGTATCGTCAAAAAGAAAAGCTCTTTTTCTTTGAGGGCAAAAAGCTTCTCTCCGAAGCGCTGGACAAAAATATCCCCCTTGTCCGCGTATTTGCAACCGAAGAAAACGCCGCTCTTCTTGCTTCCCTTCCCAAAAACGTGGAGACCTATTTGGTCAGCGACAGCGTTTATGAAAAAATTTCCGCAGAAAATTCACCCGAAGGGGTATTTTGTGTAGCAAGACATCTTGACAGATTGCATAAAAATGCTACAATATATAATATGATCGAAAAAGGCAGCCGTTTCATGGCGGTAAGCGTCCGTGACCCCGGTAATTTGGGCACGATCATGCGCTCTGCTAAAGCCATGGGCATCGATTGTCTGCTCCTCAGCGCCGACTGCGCCGATCTCTATCATCCCCGCGTTATTCGCGGAGCAATGGGCGCGCTCTTTTCCCTTCCCACCCTTACCGTCAGTGATCCCGTAGCGTCTGTGGACGCATTGCGCAAGACCGGTTACAAGGTTTATGCAACCGCTCTGACCCCCACCGCTATGGATGTCCGCAAAGTAGAGATTACCCCTTCCACCTGCTTTATCGTGGGTAACGAAGGACACGGACTGCCCAAGGAGATCGTAGATGCCGCTGATAGCGCCGTGATCATCCCCATGAACCCCGGCAGCGAATCGCTGAATGTTGCTGCCGCATCTTCCCTGCTCCTTTGGGAAATGGGAAAAACTATCCTGTAATTCACTACACCGAAAGGAATGATTGTATGTCCGATGTTCGATACTGGTTGTGGTTAAGTTTAAAAATCGCTCCCGGAAGTGCCGCTACCGATCTGGTATTACAGCACTTTTCCTACGATGCCAAAGAAGTGTTCAAAGCCAATCAAAAGGAACTGGAACGAGTTCCTGGTTTGAAAAATGAGGTAATTGATGCCCTTCTGGACAAATCGTTGGAAGAAACCAAGGACATATACAGTTGGTGTATGACGCAGAATGTGGGACTGTTAGCGTATGACAGCCCCCTCTATCCCGAGCGTCTGCGCTCTATTCCCCATCCGCCGATTCTGTTGTACTACAAGGGAAAACTCCCCGATTTTGACAAGTACCTCTGCATTGCTACCGTAGGTACTCGAAAGATCACCGAATACGGCAAACGGGAAGGATATATCATCTCCCGTGATCTTTCGCTGGCAGGCGCTATCGTTGTCAGCGGTATGGCACGCGGCATTGACTCTGTTTGCCATCGCGGCGCATTGGACGCAGGCGGTCACACCATCGCCGTATTGGGATGCGGTATCAATCGGATCTATCCTCCCGAAAACGGACCTTTGATGGATGAGATCATCTTAAGCGGTACGGTAATGACCGAATTCAAGCCCGACACACCGCCCATCGGTACGAATTTCCCCATCCGCAACCGCATCATCAGCGGCCTTTGCCAAGGCACTCTGGTAGTGGAAGCCGATGAAAAGAGCGGCGCGCTGATTACTGCTCGCACTGCAAGTCAGCAAGGACGTGACCTCTTTGCTCTTCCCGGCAAGGTTGATGAGAAAAACAGCCAAGGCACCAATTCCCTCATTCAAGACGGTGCTAAGATGGTCACCTCCGCCCGCGATATTTTGGTGGAGTACGAATTTTATTATCCTACTACCATCCGCACAGACAATCTCCCTACATTCCTGCCTCGATTCATTACCAGCCCGTTTCAACGGGAGAAGGTACAGAAGGCAACCAAGGTACTCACCGAGCAAGTCAATGAAGAAATCGAACCGCTTTCGTTCTCTGACGATGACAACTCCCAAGCGCCTACAATGTCGGTTGCTTCGCCTAAGAAAAAGAGCAAGAAAGTTCGCTCGCCCAAGGAAACAGACACCGATATTGAACCGCGAGTGTCTGAGGCCCCTATTAAAACCGATGATGTGCCTGACGAAATCCCTGCATTCATCGGCAAGATTCAGGCCGATATTCTTCGTCTGATGCCTGTGGGTCAAAAAGTATCTGCCGATGACATCGCAAAAAAGGGCGCCGACGTTTCCGCCGTTCTTTCTGCCCTTACTATGCTGGAGGTGGGCGGTCTTGTTCGCTCCCATCCCGGCAGTCTGTACGAACGATTGAAATAATTCCCTCGACTTGCCTATTCAGCATATCGAAGGGATAATTGTACATTCTAATTCCTGCATCGTGTATTCCTTCCATGCACCTTGCAGTCAGCACCCTCACGAAAGGAATTTCCGCAAACCGGAACTACTCTATCTATGTCCAAACTGGTTATCCTCGAATCCCCCTCTAAAACGAAAACCGTTCAGAGTTATCTGGGCTCCGAATATAAAGTTGTTGCATCTAAGGGTCATATTCGTGACCTTCCCAAAAGCACCTTGGGCGTTGACTTGGAAAACAGCTTTGCCACCCACTATATCAATATCCGCGGCAAAGGCGATCTGATCAACGAACTGAAGAAAATGACCAAAGCTGCCGATGAAGTTTATCTGGCAACTGACCCTGACCGTGAAGGCGAAGCCATCTCCTGGCATCTCGCTGCCGCACTGAAGATCCCCGATGAAAAGATCAAGCGTGTTACATTTAATGCCATCACCAAAAGCGTTGTGCAGGAAGCGGTCAAAAATCCCCGCGCACTGGACATGGATCTGGTCAACGCACAGCAGGCACGCCGTATTCTTGACCGTATTGTAGGCTACAAGCTCTCTCCCTTCCTGTGGAAAACCGTCAGAAGCGGTCTGTCCGCCGGACGTGTACAATCGGTCGCTACCCGTCTGATCGTTGAACGGGAAGCTGAGATCCGTGCATTCGTTCCGGTTGAATACTGGACCATCACCGCTCATCATCAGAACAGCGAGCATGAGCAGTTTACCTCCCGTTTCTACGGAAGAAACGGTGAAAAACTCGAGATTGCTAACGTCGCACAGGCGGAAGAGATCCTTTCCTCCTGCGAAGGTCATCCCTTCGTTGTACGTTCTGTGAAAAAATCGCTGAAAAAGCGCAATCCCCAATCCCCCTTCTCCACCTCCAGCTTGATCCAAGACGCTTCCCGCAAGTACGGCTTCCAATCCTCCAAGATCATGAAGATCGCTCAGGAGTTGTACGAAGGCGTTGATCTGGGTAGCGAGCATGGCGGCATCCAGGGTCTGATCACCTATATGCGTACCGACAGCTTGCGTGTATCTCCCGAGGCGCAGGAAGCGGCAAAGCAGTATATCCTAGACAAATACGGCAAAAAATATTGCCCCGATTCTCCTCGCGTCTACAAGACCGATGCAGAGGCGCAGGATGCTCACGAAGCTATCCGTCCTGCCAATATGCAGTTTGAGCCCGCAAAGATCAAGAAGCAGCTCTCCACCGATCAGTATAAGCTTTACAAGCTGATTTGGGACAGATTCGTTGCCAGCCAGATGGCATCTGCCGAGATCGATACGGTAACTGCCGAGATCGAATGTAATAGCAATAACTTCCGTACCACCGGCTCTACTGTTCGTTTTGCAGGCTTCTTGAAGGCATACGACAATACTGAAAAGGAAGATAAGAACGAGGACAACAGCAAACTGCCTCCTCTCACCGAAGGCGAAGTACTGGAAACCTCTCTCATCAGCCCCGAACAGCACTTTACCAAGCCTCCCGTGCGCTATACCGAAGCCTCTCTTATCGAGGCATTCAAGGAAATGGGTATCGGCAGACCTTCCACTTATGCGCCTACCATTTCCACCATTCTTTCCCGCGAATATGTAAAGCGGGAAGGCAAATCCCTTGTTCCCACTCCTCTGGGTGAAACTACCACCAAGTTGATGATGGAGCATTTCCCCGAGATCGTTGACTATAAGTTCACCGCTCAGATGGAAACCGAGCTGGACCGCATCGAACAGAACAAGAACACCATGGAAGACGTACTGTCTACCTTCTATAACCGCTTCAAGGGATCCCTTGACAAAGCGGCTGAAACCGTATCCAAAGAAAGCGTTTCCGTGCCTGTAGAAGAGACCGATCTGGTCTGCGAGAAGTGCGGCAGTAAGATGATTATCAAATCGGGACGCTTCGGCAAATTCGCCGCTTGTCCCAATTATCCCACCTGCAAAAACACCAAGCCTTTGGATAAGGACGGCAAACCCAAGGAAAAGGCGGCTGACACCGCTGAGGAAACCGATCTCATCTGCGAAAAGTGCGGAGCACCCATGGTGAAGCGCACAGGCAGATTCGGTAGCTTCTACGCCTGCTCCAAGTATCCCGCCTGCAAGCATACGATCAAGATTCAAACCGAGATCGGTGTGCCCTGTCCTCTTTGCGGCTCTGCTATCGTCACCAAGCGCGCCAAAAATCGCACCATTTTCTACAGTTGCTCCAGCTATCCCAAGTGCCAGTTCTCGTCCTGGGATCAGCCTACCGCACATAAATGCCCCACCTGTAACGGAATCCTCTATTTGAAAAAAGACAAGAGCAGTCTGGTCTGCAAAACAGACGGTTGTAACTACTCTTGCCCGGGAGATGCCTATGACAACGAAAATTAATGTAATCGGCGCAGGTCTTGCCGGATGCGAAGCCGCATGGCAAGCCGCCAACCTGGGCGTTGCGGTCACGCTGTATGAAATGAAGCCTCAAAAATACACCCCCGCTCATCACGCCCCTGGGTTTGCAGAGTTGGTTTGCTCCAATTCTCTGCGCTCCCGTCAGCTTTCCAATGCTGTGGGGCTTCTGAAAGCCGAAATGAGTACGCTGGGCTCGCTGATCATGGAAGCGGCATATGCCTGCGAAGTTCCCGCAGGCGCGGCACTCGCCGTTGACCGCAACCGCTTCAGCGATTATATCACCGAAAAGATCCGCTCCCATCCGCTGATCACCGTAGTGGAGGAGGAAATCACCACCCTCCCCGAAGACGGAATCACCGTCGTTGCCAGCGGCCCCCTTACCTCCGATGCCCTGTCCAAACACTTGGCAGAGCTTCTCTCCGAACAATCTCTCTCCTTCTTTGATGCCGCCGCTCCCATCGTGGATGCATCGACCATCGATATGGAGAAAGCATATCTCGCCTCCCGTTACGGCAAAGGCGAGGCCTGCTACATCAACTGCCCCATGACCGAGGAAGAATACACCGCCTTTTATGAAGCATTGATTTCCGCACCCGAAGCACCCTTGAAGGAATTCGATAAGGAAATGCAAGCCGATCTTACTGTATTCGAGGGCTGTATGCCTGTGGAAGTCATGGCAAAACGCGGATTTGAAACCCTGCTTTACGGTCCCTTGAAGCCCGTAGGTCTGCCCGATCCTAAAACCGGCGAGGATCCTTTTGCGGTCATTCAGCTCCGCCAGGAGAATCTGGACAAGACCATGTACAATCTGGTAGGCTTCCAAACCCATCTCACTTTTGAAGCGCAAAAACGGGTATTCCGCATGATTCCCGGCTTGGAAAATGCAGAATTCACCCGCTACGGTGTAATGCACCGCAATACATTTATCGATTCTCCCCGCCTTCTCGACGATCACTATCGTCTGAAAAAGCAGCCCCGCATTCTCTTTGCGGGACAGATGACCGGTGTGGAAGGTTATCTGGAAGCTGCGTCCTCCGGCTATGTGGCAGGCGTTCCCGCCGCCTTGGACGCTCTGGGCCGCACTGTTCCCGACTTCCCCTCCCGTACTGCCATCGGCGCTTTGGCGCATTACGTTTCTTCGTCTGTCTCATCCAATTTCCAGCCTATGAACGTAAACTTCGGCATTATTGATCGATTGGATCGAAAGGTCAAGGGCGGAAAGACCGTCCGCAATGAAGCAATCTCCGCACGTGCAATCGAAGTGGTCACAGAAATCGCCGCAGAGATCAACGCGCACAAGTAAATCTTTCAAAGCAGAAAGGAATCATTTGGTATGAAACTTATTTTAGATGCAATGGGCAGTGACAAAGGTCCCGGCGAATTTGTAAAAGCAGCAGTAGAAGGCAGCAAAAAACTGGGTGTTGAGGTTATTCTGGTCGGCAACGAAGAGATCCTTCGTGAAGAAGCCGCTAAACAGAAACTGGACATCTCCAATATCGAAATCGTACACGCATCCGATGTGATCACCATGGAAGACGATCCCATGAGCGTGCGCAAGAAGCCCGAATCCTCCATGCGCGTTGCCTTCAAGCTCCTTTGCGAAGGCGCAGGCGATGCAATGGTCAGCTGCGGCAATACCGGTGCAGTTCAGACCGGTGCAACTCTGTACGTCAAGCGCATCAGAGGCGTACACCGTGCGGCGATCGCTACTCTGATGCCTCTCACCGCTCCCATCCTCATGCTGGACAGCGGCGCTAATATCACCGTTACCGAAGAACATCTGACCCAGTTTGCCATCATGGGCTCTGTTTACATGGAAAAGCTCTACAATCTGGAGTCTCCCCGTGTAGGTCTTCTCAACAACGGCTCCGAAGAACACAAGGGTACTCCCCTGCATCAGGAAACCCATCAGTGGCTGAAAGAATGCGACGTCAACTTTGTAGGCAACATCGAAGGCAAGGACATTCCCTTTGACAAGTGCGACGTACTGGTTACCGACGGCTTTACCGGCAATATCGCCCTGAAGTCTCTGGAGGGCATGGCAAGCTTTATCATCGGTAAGTTCAAGGGAATCTTCAAGTCCAACATTATCAGTATGGCGGCTGCTGCGCTGATCAAGAAGAAGCTGGACGTGCTGAAATCTCAGCTGGACGTTCGTGCTCACGGCGGTGCACCTCTTCTGGGCATTTCCCGCCCCGTCATCAAGGCACACGGCAACTCGGATGCAATGGGCATTCAGAGCGCTATGCGTCAGGCAATTACTTATACTAACACCGGCGTAATCGCAGAGATTTCCAAGCGTTGCGCTGAAGAATCCAAGAAACGGGAGCGTATTGATGAGTAAGCCCTTATCCGATCTGGAACGCCAAATCGGCTATCACTTTCAAAACGATACCATGCTGAAAAAGGCGATGATTCACTCTTCCTATGCCAACGAGAGCGGATCAAAGCGCCCTGCTATCGATTGCAACGAGCGTCTGGAATTTCTGGGTGACTCGGTGCTTTCGGTGGTAGTTAGCACCTATTTGTTCCAAACCTTCCCGGATCTCCCTGAAGGCAATCTTTCCAAAATCCGTTCCTTTACCGTATGTGAAAAAGCTCTCGCGGAATTTGCCGCAGAGATTCATCTGGGCAATTTCCTCCAGTTGGGCAAAGGCGAGGAAAATAATAACGGCCGCCGCAGACCCTCCATCATCTCCGATGCCTTTGAAGCGCTTATCGCCGCTATCTATTTGGACGGCGGATTGGAATGTGCGCGGAAATTCATCCTGCGCTTCGCCATCCCCCATATTGAACATCTGATGTCTGAGCAGATCACCGAGGACTTTA
>JAZRIH010000129.1:0-9293 GCA_045645175.1 Eubacteriales bacterium
AATGGCTTCTTTGCCTACTTTCTTTCCAGAAAGAAAGTAGGTATAATGTCCGAGACTATACCAATGCCCGTGTGTTCCGAAACACACACTCCCACTATCCCCTCAGCAACAGCGGCTGAATCTGGCGCCCCTGAAGCGCCCACTCCAATGTTTCGGGAATCTTTCCGAACTCACACACTAAGCTGTGGGGCTTTCCAATGGGCTCATCCTGCCCCAACGGAACGAAATATACCTGCTTGCGGGCAAGCAACGTCCCAATGTTCCTGAGGTTTCCCGACAATCCATCATTGCTGGCAAATGCAATCACCAACGGACGCCCTCCTCTGAGGTGCGCCTTCGCCGCCATGGTCACCGACGTATCGGTGATGCCGTTTGCCAGTTTCGCCAACGTGTTTCCCGTGCAAGGGGCAATCACCAGCGCATCCAAGGGTCGTGCAGGACCCAATGGCTCCGCTTCTGGGATGGTCAGCACAGGTCGATGCCCCGTGATCGCCTCCATGAGCATCAAGAAATCCGCCGCCTTGCCAAAACGGGTGTCGGTGGTTGCCACCGCAGAACTGACAATGGGAAGAATCTCGTACTGCTTAGACAAAGCCTCCATCTGCTTCAGCGCCTTGCTTAAGGTGCAAAACGAGCCGCAAAACGCAAATCCGATCATACCATCCACTCCCCTCTATTCCAAAGGTCACGAACACAGGTGTAAATCAGCTCGCCCGCGCTTTTGGGCGAAAACTGATAAGGAATCGATGGGCAACGGATGATCCATTCATCCTCCGCTGCCTCATAAATCGGCGCAAGATCAAAGACCAGCGCATCCTCCTTCAGATGGGCAAAATCGGATGCCGTCAACAGTTTTTGAGGAACCGTGTTGAAGACCAACCCATACCGTCCCAATTTTTCTCCTACGTTTCCAATGGGCAGACTCTCCGCCCCCATCGTCTTGGCATACGCCAGATCCGCCTCCCGCCTTGCAAAGACCGTCACCTTCACACCCAGCGCAATCAATAATCGGCAGAGCTGTTTGCCGATGCGGCCGAAACCGAGAATCGCCGCCGATGCGCCCATCAGCAGCTCCTTGGACCGGGTGATGGCAAGGGCGATCGCTCCTTCCGCCGTGGCAAGGGCGTTAGGAATGGCATAGGCATCGGATTTGCCGTATTCCAAGAGAACACATCCCTTTTTTTTCAATGCCGCCGTAAATTCATCGGTGGAGCTCCCCAATGCCACCACTTGCCCTGCCTTCATCCAATCGGCAAGCTCGCTGAGCTTGGGTGGCGATGCAGGGGTATTGAGATGCCCCCCGTCGCGGGTGAGGGGGATGGGCAAAATCACAAGCTCTGCCCCTAATAAAACATCTGCTAACACAGACTCGGCCTCATTCGGGTGCCCCCACAGCGTTACCATGCACCCATCTGCTTCCAAAGCTTCTTTCGTATAGATCATGCGTCCGTCACCGCCGATGATCGCCACGCTTGCAGGATATTTTTGGTTTTCCATCATTTCTATCTACCTTCCTCTTGACCTATCGCGTGACGGTATGGCAGTTACCAACACCGTCCGCTAACAGTCTATGACGAAAGGGGAAAAATGTGAAATCCCCCTCTCATTCGAGAGGGGGATTTCTATCAATTGGACAATATCAGTCCTTCTGCCAGTAGCAGCAGGCGGTAATCTGATCCTCGTTGAAGCTAACGTCACAGCACTGTCTGCGTTCGTCATTTCCGATGAGCAACTTGAACTGATCGTTGCCAATCCATTCGCCGCCGAACAGCTCAGCATCCTTCTTTACAAAGATTACCAGCTCACAGGTATCCTCTTTAGACTCGGTAGTTGCTTTGAGTTTGATAAATGCAGGTCCCTGAGCAGTCTTCAAGGTGCCATAGGATACGGTAACCAAATGATCGCCGTCAGGAGAGGTGTAGCTATTCGCGCTGAGATGGCTCTTGACCTCTTTTACCAGTTTATTCACCGCAAGCTTTCCTGCAATTGCTACCGTTGCGGTAACTAAAACACCTGCAGTCCATCCGTGTAAAGCATTTTTATTCATAATTTCCTCCGAAATAATAATTTTATCCTATTTTGGACGCATAATTGTCCATTCATAGACACACTTCGTATCATCTATGATTATTATACCATGCCCTATTGAGTTTGTAAATAGAAAACAGGGATATTTTATCGAATTATTCAGCATTTTCTGCAAATACAGAATAATTCTCTGACAAAATGAAAAAAACTCTTCAGTCGAAAGACAGAAGAGTTTCTTACGTGGCGCGCCCTAGAGGATTCGAACCTCTGACCTACCGGTTCGTAGCCGGGCACTCTATCCGCTGAGCTAAGGGCGCACGCGATTGCTTATATATAATACCATAAGCAATCCGATTTGTCAAGGCTTTTTCGAAACTTTTTGTTCGTTTTTTTGCACAATTTTAATCAATTGTTTCGTGCATTTTTGCACACGGACAAACAATCCAATGTTAACGCGCTTTTTTGCGCTTGGAGATAATGCCAATGGGGATCAGCACTACTGCTGCCATACCGGCAGTGGTCAATCCCAGACGAAGCCACATTCCATTGCCGGTGTCCTTTCCATCGGTCGAAAGATTATACTGCTCGGCCACTGCTTCAGCAATAGGATTTCCATTGCATTCCAGCGCCAGATTACCGCATCCTGCCAGGGCATCGGTACCGATTTCGGTAAGCGCATCGGACACGGTCAGCGCCTGCAATTTACCGCACCATTGGAAGGCACGGTCATCGATCTTTTCAATGGTCAGGGGCAGTTTGATCTCTTTCAGATTCACACAACCCTGAAATGCCGCTTCGCCGATGGTTACAACGCCCTTGGCTTCTACCTTGGAAAGTTTACTGCAATCAGCAAATGCCGTCGCTCCGATCTCGGTCACCGTGTCGGGCAGAACGATCTTTCTCAGCTTGGTCTGGCCCACGAAGGCGTTTTCCCCGATGGCAACAACCTTTTTACCGTCGATAGTCTCAGGCACCTCCAGATTGGTAGGCGCCCCCGAATAACCTTCGATGAGGATTCCCTCCCCATACGCAACATAAGTAAACTTGGCCTCTGGATCACCCGAAAAACGAAGGACTGCAAACAATACAATAACGCACAGCCCGATCACCGACAGGGTGAGGAGCAGTCTGTGACGAAATTCTCCTGCTTGATATTGACTCATAACAATCTCCTTTTTTAGCTAAACTCTCCGACGGCAAGCATTTGCCGTCCTCTAAAACATTCTTCTAAGAAAGCTTGGCGGAGCGCGAGACAGCGCCCCACACAGATTAAATTTATTATACCATGTTTTCGCTTCATAAACAATGGAGCAAATGTAAATTTTGATAAAACTGCATGAAATGCCCCCCACAGGCAATACTCATCCTAACCCCTCCCACGAAAGAAGGATCGCCATGCCACCCCCCCAAGCCTACGAGGAAACCCTTGCCCGACTGGATGATGCCACCGGCTTTGGCAAGTGCTTCGACATCAAAAAGCGAACGCTGAATCTATCCGGCAGACCCGCCGCCCTTTATTACGCCACCTCCATGACCTCCAACCAAATTCTGGAGCGTCTGATTTCCGCATACCTTTCCTGCCCCGTTGCCGAAAATGACAGCGCCCAGTCTTGGAGCGCACGCTCTCTTCCTCTGGGCAATCTTGTCCTCACCGACGACCTGGATCAAGGGGCAAGGGAGGTGCGAAGCGGCTCCTCCCTCCTTGCGGTGGAAGGATTTGATCAACTGCTGGTCACTGACACCAAAATGCTCCCCTCCCGTGGGATCACCGAGCCCCAGCACGATCAGGTTTTGCGAGGGGCGCGGGAAGGATTTGCTGAAAACATCATCGAAAATATCGCCATCCTCCGCCGCCGTCTGAACACCCCTGATCTCCACATTGAAACAATCCCCGTTGGCGACATCTCTCCTACCAACACCTTCCTCACCTTCATCCAAGGACGTGCGAACGAAAAATATGTAAATAACATCCGCAAGAAACTGAACTCCATCCGTGTGGATGCACTCTCTTTGGGGCAGGAATCGCTGGCGGAATGCCTGATCCATCGAAAATGGTTCAATCCCTTCCCAAAATTCCGCTACACCGAGCGGCCCGACGCCGCCGCCGCCATGCTCTTGGAAGGATCGATCCTCGTCTTTTGCGATGCCTCCCCTCAAGCCATGATCCTGCCCGTTGGCATTTTCGATTTTTTGCAGGAAACCGACGATTTCTACTTTCCGCCCCTCATCGGCACCTATCTCCGCTTTCTCAGAGTCAGCGTTTTCTTCGTTTCCCTTTTTCTGACCCCCTTGTGGTATCTGCTCATCCGCAATCCCCAGTGGATTCCCGAAGCTCTTTCCTTCATTCAAGTGAAGGAAAATCCGGGACTTCCCATTCTCATTCAAATTCTACTAGTGGAATCCACCATCGACTGGATGAAGCTGGCATCGCTGAACACCCCCAATATGCTGGGCAATTCCCTATCGGTGGTGGCAGGGCTGATTTTAGGTGATTTCGCCATTCAAGTGGGATGGTTGGTTCCCGAGGTCATCCTCTATATGGCGTTCGTGTCCATGGCAAACTTCACCCAACCCTCCTTTGAACTGGGCTACGCCTTCAAATTCATGCGGATTCTCCTCCTCCTTGCCACCGCACTTTTCGGCGCATGGGGATTCGGTCTGGGACTTGTGGGAATTATCCTCCTGATCTGCTTGAACAAAACAGTAGACGGAAGCCGCAGTTATCTCTATCCCCTGATCCCCCTAAACAAGGAAGTTCTTTTCCGACAGGTCTTTCGGGTAAAATTGAAACAGAAAAGGGATCAGTAATGAAACCGCGCATATCTTTGTAAGGGCGATCTTTGATCGCCCTTTGGGTTGGTTAATAGGAGAAAGCGAAATCACGGAGATCGTGATAGGATCCCTCCCCCTCCAAAACATCAAAATCACCCATGTTTTTCTAAAAAAAACCATGAAAATTATGGATTTTACCATTTACAAACCTCATTCAATATGCTATAATGCATATTATATATTTTTCCCGAAATGAGGTAGATCCCCATTATGAAAAAAAGTGCCTCTGAGCTTTCCGCAGAGATCAAAGAACTTGCTCTCCTTTGCGAAAGCAATACGACTATTGACAAAGAACTCTATGTAAAATACGACGTAAAGCGCGGTCTGCGTGATAAAGAAGGTAAGGGTGTCCTCACCGGTCTGACCCAGATCTCCACCGTCCTGCAAAATAAAGAAGTCAACGGCGAGCTGGTTCCCGCTGACGGCCGCCTCTACTACCGCGGTATCAATGTCAACGACCTCATCGCAGGCTCTCGCCGCGACGGCCGCTTCGGCTTCGAGGAAACCATCTTCCTCCTTCTCTTCGGTAAACTGCCCTCCCACGAAGAGCTGGTTTCCTTCCGTGATATTCTGGCAACTCCCCACCGTCTGCCCAAGAACTTCGTCAAGGATGTTGTCATGAAGGCGCCCACCGCCGATATCATGAACTCTCTGGTGCGTTGCATCATGACTCTCTCCTCCTACGACCGCCGCGCCACCGATATTTCTGTTGAAAACGTCACCCGTCAGTGCATTGATCTGATCGCGGTCACTCCTCTCTTGGCGGTTTACAGCTATCAGGCATTCCGTCACTACAAGCTCGACAAGCCTCTGTATATCGCTCCCCCCAAGGAAAACCTGTCCATTGCCGAGAACATCCTCTATATGCTCCGTCCCAACGGTAAGTACAGCTATCTGGAAGCTCAGCTGCTGGACGCTGCCCTCACTCTCCATGCAGAGCACGGCGGCGGTAACAACTCTACCTTCACCATGCACGTAGTTACCTCCTCGGGTACTGACACCTACTCCGCAGTTGCGGCGGCTCTCTGCTCCTTGAAGGGTCCCAAGCACGGTGGTGCCAACATCAAGGTTGTACAGATGTTTGACGATCTCAAGCGCAATGTGGAAGACTGGACCGACGATCAGCAGATCGAGGAATATCTCACTGCCCTTCTGCGCAAGCGTGCATTCGACCATTCTGGTCTGATCTACGGTATGGGTCATGCGGTTTACACCATTTCCGACCCCCGTACACAGCTGCTCAAGGAGTATGTTCGTGAGCTGTCCGAGGAACTGGGCTACGAGGAAGAATTCGCCCTCTACGAAAAAGTAGAAGAGATGGCACCTCGCGTGATGGCAAGAGAGCGCAAGCTGCTGAAGCCTGTCAGCGCCAACGTAGACTTCTACAGCGGCTTTGCATACCGTATGCTGAGACTGCCCATGGAGCTGTTCACCCCCCTCTTTGCAACCGCCCGTATGGCAGGTTGGAGCGCACACCGTTTGGAAGAGCTGATCAGCGGCGGCAAGATCATCCGTCCCGCATATCAGAGCGTCATCGACGAACAGCCCTACACCCCCCTTGCCCAGCGCGACTGATCTTACCAAAAAGCATACAAAGAACACGGTTCATCCGTGTTCTTTTGAATTAAAATTTATCTTCTTTTGCTCTATTCTATTCATACTACCTACAAGGAGACCCTTATGCGCATACTTATCATCGAAGACGATAAAAAGATATCGGATGTCCTCACTCAATTACTGACCAAACACAGACACAGTTTTGATCTCACCGAAGATGGCGAAACCGGTTTGGACATGGCCATGTCTGGTAACCACAACCTCATTTTGCTGGACATCATGCTCCCCAAGAAAAACGGCATGGACATCCTCCGCACCATTCGCGCGGCGGGCATCAGCACACCTGTAATCGTTATCTCCGCCAAAAGCGAGCTCAGCGACAAGGTCACTGCCCTGGATGCAGGTGCCGACGATTATCTCACCAAGCCCTTCTTCCCCGAGGAACTGATGGCACGCATCCGCGCAATCTCTCGCCGAGGACCGGCTCTCTCAGCCGATCATCTCCTTACTTACGGCGATCTCACCTTGGATCTCTCTACCTATCGGCTGTCCTGTAACGGCAATTCCATCCGTTTGGGACTCAAAGAGCTGAACATTACCGAAATGCTCATCCGCGGCGGCAAACGCATCTGCCCCAAGGAAGAGCTACTGATCAAGGTGTGGGGCTACGACACCGACGCCGAATACAACAACGTGGAAGTGTTCATCTCCAATCTGCGAAAGAAACTCCGTGAGCTGGGCGCATCCGTCACCATCGCCACCGTCCGCGGCGTGGGCTATCATTTGGAATAATTAATTTATCTATATTGGGGCGTTGCCCCAAACCCCACCAGAAACTTTTTGAAAAAAGTTTCTGGACTTCAAAAACTTCTTTTAAGCCCGACGAATCCTCGTCGGTCTTTTTGGATATGGACGGAAGTGAATTTTCGCCGAGTACTAACCGTGGCGGCATAATATACTCTCGGTCGTGAGATGTCACCCAATTTATCCAATGATACCTTGAGTAGTGAAAGATGCGGTACAGAAATGTCGCGTCCTCAGACGCGACCAGCAGGGGGACTTCTAGGGGGATACAATCCCCTTAGAATAATTCTTTGCCTATTTTCATAAAGAAAATAGGGGAATTTGCCAAGTTGAACTCAAGACTCGTGCGTACCGTCTGCTCCAACCACCAATTCATCACACATCTCCTACAACAAAAACCACCGATCACTCGGTGGTTTTTATGTTAACTTAATACTTCAGCAGATTCAGGAGCAGAGTCCACAGCTTTTCACAGCTGGGGATATAGAGCGCCTCGTCGGGGGTGTGGATCTCCTTCAGGGTAGGACCGATGGAGATGGCATCGCACTCACCGTTCAGTGCCGCCACAATGATACCGCATTCCAGACCTGCATGGATAGCATTGACCACGGGCTTGGAATCCTCGCCGAAGGTCTGCTTGTAAACGGTCACGAAATCGTTTGCCAGCTTGGAGTTAGGATCAAAATCCCAGCCTGCATGGCGGTCTTCAAAGAGCATTTCCACGCCCAGCGCCTTAGCCATGCGACCGAAGGTGCGGTAAAGAGCGTCCATTTCGCTGTCCGCAGAGGAGCGCGCCATAACTGCTACGGTTACGCCCTTCTCGTCGGTGGTGACTACGCCGGTATTGGAGGAGGTACGCACGAAATCGTCCACGAAGGGAGACATTGCGATAACACCCTCGGGAAGCAGAGTCAGCAGGTTGATCACGGTGGAGGTGTCCTTGTAGGTGAACATACCCTCGGTAGGTGCACCCTTACCGATAACTACCTTGAAGCCTGCGTCTGCCGCAGACAGTTCCTTCTTCAGCTTCGCTTCTTCTTCCAGAAGCAGAGCGGTTGCCGCCTTCACGTCGTCCACGAAGATCTCGGCAACTGCCTCACGGGGAATTGCGTTACGCTTGTTACCGCCGGCAACGCTCACCAGATTGAAGGGAGTCACATCATAGAGCATGGCAAGCAGACGGCCCATGATGCGGTTGGCATTGCCTCTACACAGGTGGATATCGCCGCCGGAGTGGCCGCCTGCAAGCCCCTTCACCATGATCTTCATGGGACGAGCAGGGCAAGCGATGCGATCTGCCTTGTGAATGAAGGAAATATCCATTCCGCCTGCGCAGGATGCGGTAGCGATGCCCTCATCCTCGGAGTCCAGATTGATGAGTCTGCGTGCGGTAACACGGGAGTAATCGAACAGGTCAGCGCCTGCCATACGGGTTTCCTCGCCGGTAGTGATCAGACACTCCAGGCGGGGGTGAGAGATGGTATTATCGTCCAGAAGCGCCATGATGATGGCAACAGCGATGCCGTCGTCGCCGCCGAGAGTGGTTCCTCTTGCACGCATCCAGTCGCCGTCGATGTAGGGGACGATGGGATCGGTAAGGAAATCGTGGACAACGTCGGCGTTTTTCTCGCAGACCATGTCCATGTGACCCTGGAGAAGCATCGCAGGCTTATCTGCGCAATCAGGAGTCGCTTCTTTTACGATGAAAACGTTCAGCGCCTCGTCTTGATAGCATTCGAGTCCTCTTACACGGGCAAACTCCATGAGATAATCGGAGATCGCCTGCTCATTTCCCGAACCGTGAGGAATCTTGCAAATATCCTCAAAAAAACGAAGCATTCCTGCGGGACGAAGTCCCTCTGTAATGTAAGCCATAAAATTAGTCCTTTCTTGAATTTTGTTTATCGCAGGGGTACCACCCCTGCACCCCGCCAAACTTTCTTGAAAGAAAGTTTGGATCAAAGAACTTTTATTGAGCCGACAAATACTTGTCGGCTTATTATATCATTTAGAGCGCCCCCCAGCCAAGGAAATGGGAGGGTGGTTTGGAGGGAGGGAAAAAACTTCGGCGT
>JAZRIH010000130.1:0-17645 GCA_045645175.1 Eubacteriales bacterium
GCCGAAGTTTTTCCCCTTCCCTCGGGCTCCCTACCCCATTCCTTGGCCAAGCATCACTTAAATTTATAGTTTTTCGACAACCTGACAGCACGGCAATCCCGTGCTGTTTAAAATTTCCCTCTCCCCTCCTTGACAATTTTCTGTTTTTGCGGTACAATAGAGGTAAAATAACGGGGGAATTCCCCCCATGGAGGATTGTTTAAAATGTACGATTTTGACCGAATCATCAACCGACGCGGCACCGACTGCGTAAAATACGACAATATCCCCACCTCCGGCAGACCTGCGGACACCATCCCCATGTTCGTTGCCGACATGGACTTTGCCGTAGCACCCGCCATCCAGGAAGCGATGCACAAGGTGGCTGACCGTGAGATCTACGGCTACCCCATTCGCGGAAAGGAATATTTTGAATCCATTGCAAGCTGGTACAGCCGCCGCTACGGCTGGAAGCTTTCCGAAGAGTGGCTGATCACCACCCCCGGTGTTGTACACGCCCTGAATCTGGCTGTCCGTGCTTACACCAACAAGGGCGATCACGTTCTGCTTCTGACCCCCGTATACGGTCCCTTCGGTGCGGCAGTGAAATCCCAAGACCGCATCATCGCCGAGTGCCCTCTCACTTATGAAAACGGCGCATACTCGGTGGATTTTGAGAAATTCGAAAAGACCATCGTAGACAACGATGTAAAGCTCTTCCTCCTCTGCTCTCCCCACAACCCCATCGGCAGAGTATGGACCCGTGACGAGCTGACCCGCATGGGCGAGATCTGCCTTGCACACGGTGTCATCGTCATTGCCGATGAGATCCACTCGGATTTCGTATATCCCGGTCACAAGCACACCAATTTTGCTACAATTTCCCCTGAATTCGAGGCAAACTCGGTGACCTGCACCGCCCCCAGCAAGACCTTCAATCTGGCAGGTCTGTGGAACTCCAACATTCTCATCCCCTCCCCCGCGCTTCGTGAAAAGTTCAATGCCCAGATGCTCTACTGCCACACTCCCCTGCCCACCATCTTTGCATTCGAGGCTTGCAAGGCGGCCTACAATCACGGCGAAGCATGGCTGGACGAGCTGCTGGTCTATCTGCAGAAAAACATCGATCTGACCCGTGAATTCTTCGCAAAGCACCTGCCCAAGGTGACCTTCGCACCTACCGAGGGTACCTATCTCATGTGGGGCGACTTCTCCGCTTACGGCGATCCCGATGAGCTGGAAAAGAAGCTGTTCGACGGCGGCATCTGGCTCAACCGTGACGCCGACTTCAACGCTGCCCCTGCCGGCTTCTACCGCATCAACATCGCTACTCCCCGTGCAATTCTCGTGGAAGCACTGGAGCGCATGAGTGCAATTCTCAACGGCTGATATGCCCGCTCAAAAGAAAAAACGTCTGATTGTCGCCATCGTTCTCATTGCCTGCCTTTGCATGGGATTGGTGGATGCCCTGTGGCAACCCACTTACCTCATCAAATCGCTGGTGAAGATCGCGCTGTTTCTGCTCCTGCCTGCCCTGTATGGACTGTTTGACAAAGACTTCCAAGTGAAAAGCCTGTTTACCCCCGACAAACGGGGGTTCGGGCTTGCCCTGCTCTTAGGTGGGGCAGTCTACGCCGTCGTGTTGGGCGCCTACTTCCTCTTTCGGGGCATCTTCGATTTCTCCGCAGTTGCGTCCAGCGTCACCGATGCGGTAGGCGTGAGCAAGGACAATTTCATTCCCGTTGCCATCTACATTTCCTTCGCCAATTCCCTTTTGGAGGAATTTTTCTTCCGCGGATTTGCCTTTCTCACTCTGAAAAAGCTGACCGGACGGCGCTTTGCCTATATCTTTAGCGGAGGAATGTTCGCCGTTTACCACATCGCCATGATGATCGGCTGGTTTGCCCTTCCCGTGGTGCTATTGGCGCTCTTGGGACTGTTCCTCGGCGGTGTGATCTTCAGCTATTTCAACGAGCGGTATGACAACATCTATCTCTCTTGGCTGATCCATATGTTCGCCAATTTCGCCACGAATACTATTGGATTTATCCTGTTTGCGGCAGGGTGAAGCCGAACTTCCCAATACAAACACACACCCCGTAGGGCAACCTACGGGGTGTTTCTGTTATATCTCTATCTTAATCGGCTTCAATTCATAATACTCTGCATCATAAGACTTGCGGGGCACAATCCGCACCGATTTCTTCCCGATATTGATCGTTCCAAACTGTAAAATGAAGGGATCACGGCTGTAAGGGGGGAGAACTACCTCACGAACAAGGGTATCGCCATCCAATACACGCACAATCGGAATGAAATCCAGATCATCGGTGATCTTCACGAGAATGCGAACGGTGTACGGATCGCCCTGCTTTTCCTTGTAAGGAATCGCAAGCTCCTCGCCGTAGCGAAGCACCTCTTCAAAGCAATCGTCGGCTACTTGGGCGCTCTCGGCATCTACAAATAAGCCGATAGCACGGCGGATGGATGAGAGAACAAACTCGCTCTTTTGCGAAAGCTCCCAGCTGTTAAACTGCTGAACATCGCACCCCATATCTGCAAACCGATACCATGGGTGATATCTGTCTATGCGATTGGAAATCAGGATTTCTCCGTGGGGAAGCTGCGTTGTCAAATTCAGATACAGATGATCGAATGCGCCAAGGGAAAATCCCTTATGACGAAGCAAAAACATCAGCCGATCGATGACTGGTTGACATTCACCGGAATCATAGGCATAAATCGTACCGATGTAATGAGGAAAGCTATAACCGTCTTGATTTGGCTCGTCTGCTTCAAACAAGCGAATATCTTTAATTAAATTCATCCTATTTATCTCAGCAAATTCTCGGCAGACCCTCGCCCACCAGCGGACCGATCTTGCGTTTTCCGCCCAGCGAAGTGACCAATGTCACGCCCTTGCCTGCTTCCACTCTGCCGATGATAGCGGCATTTTCCCCATAGGGGCAGGCACGGACGATTTCCAACGCCCGTTCCGCTTCCTCGGCAGGCAGGACAGCGATCAGCTTGCCCTCGTTGCCCATGTACAGGGGGGAGAGCCCCAACAATCCGCAAAAGCTTTTCACGGCAGGGGTCATGGGAAGCGCCGATTCGGTGAGGGTGATGCCCACACCCGATGCATCGGCAATCTCGGCAAGGACTGTGCCCAGTCCGCCTCGGGTGACGTCTCGCATGGTATGGAGGCGGATACCGCCGGAGATTCCCCCGTCCAGCATTGCTTTCACCATGGCGGTAAGGGGCGCGGCATCGCTTGCAATGGCATTTTCAATACCCATTCTCGCCGAAAGCAAAGCGGCATGATGATCGCCCAAGGTGCCCGACACGAGGATCACGTCCCCTTCTTTCGCGTTGGATGCAGAGATATCCACTCCATCGGAGACAAATCCCACGCCCGTGGTGTTGATGAACACCTGCCCGTTGCCTTCCACCACCTTGGTGTCGCCCGCAACGATCATGACTCCTGCTTCCTTGGCAGTTGCCGCCATGGATGCGGCGATGCGGTCAAGGGTATCGGTATCGGTGCCCGTTTCGATGATGAAGGCGGCGGTGAGGTAGCGAGGAGTTGCGCCGCGCATCAAGAGATCGTTTACCGTGCCTGCGATGGCGAGCCGCCCGATATCACCGCCCTTGAAAAAGAGGGGAGTGACCACGAAGGAGTCGGTGGTCATGGCAATGCGACCGCCCTCACTTGGGAAAACGGCGGCATCCTCCATCCCCGCAAGGATGGGATTGTGAAAATGTTTGGCAAAAACTTCGCTGATCAGGCGCGTGGTGGACACGCCTCCTGCGCCTTCGGCAAGGGTAATTTTCATGGTATGGTTCCTTTTTTGTCGTAATTCGTTTGTATATAATAGTCCTACGCAATACCGAGGGAAGGGGAAAACCATCTCAGACGCCGAATGTTTCATGCAGTTGGCTAAGCCAACTGCGCGGAGTTGCGCCAAGCGCAACTCCCTCCCTTCCCCCTCGGACTCCCATCCCTATTCCTTGGCTAATGTCTTCTATCAGGGATAGTTTTATCTTCTGTCGTTGAGATAATGGTGGTAGCAAGCCCCTTCCATGGATACCATGCAGGCGCCCACGGGGGTTTCGGGGGTACAGACTTTTCCGAACAGCGGACAATCGCAAGGAGCAATCGCACCTGCGATCACCTTTCCGCAATGACAGCCTGCGGGCAGACGATCCTCGGCAAGCACTCTACTGCCTGCATCCAGATGGGCATATTCGGCACGCAGACAAAGTCCGCTGTCGGGGATGATCCCCAATCCGCGCCATGCGGCATCGCAAGGGGCAAAATAGCGCGCTACTCGATCGGTCGCCTCACGGTTGCCTTCACGGGTGACCGCGGAGGGATAGAAATTGTAGCATTCTCCCTTCCCCGACGACCGGATCAGCGCCATAATCGCCGTCAGAAGTGACGGAGGGGTGAATCCTGCCACGGCAAAGGGCTTTTGCAGTTCACCGGCAAGGTCTTCGAACAGCCCATACCCCGTCACCGTTGCCACGTGACCGGGGGCAATGAAGCCATCGATGGGGGTGTCCCCCTCGGTCAGAGCCCGAATTGCCGCAGGCATGGTTTTGAGGGCGGTAAGCAGTTTCAAATTGGGGATTTCTCGGCGGATAATCTCTTCCGCAAGGAGCGCATAGATGGGCGCGGTGGTTTCAAATCCCACCGCCGCAAAGACGAAGGTGGTGTCGGGGTCCCCCACCGCCAGATCGAGGGCTTGAAAAGGGGTGTAGACCATCTGCACCCTTGCCCCGATGGCTGAGCGCAGGTCGCCCCCACTTCCCTTCACTCGAAGGAGATCCCCGAAGGTGACCACGCAGGTATGCGGGGTGGTGGCAAGCTCGATCAAACGGTCGATATAAGCGCTCACCGTGACACACACGGGGCAGCCCGGTCCCGAGATCAATCGAATGGTGGGAGGGAGCAACGAAGGGATGCCGCTCTCGGAGATGGCGGCAGTATGGGTACCGCACACCTCCATGAAGGTGAGGGGTCTGCCCGCATAGTCCCCGATGGCACGCACCAGATCGGCGGTGTTCATCAGTATTCCCCCATGATTTCTTTCAGATCGGCGAAAATGGCATCCATTTCCTCGGCTTCGGTTGCCGACAGCTTCTGGATGATCAGTCCCGCATGAACCAGCACACGGTCCCCTTCCTTTACGGGCGTGAGATCGGCACGGGCTTCGATGATATTTCCGTCAAAATCCACACGGGCAATATTTTCCTTTACAGAAATCACCCGTCCGGGCATAGCAACACACATAAAATCCTCCAAATTGCCGTTTGATAGCGGCAAAAATATAGATTATAATCCATTTACGGCTGATAGGCGGCAACAAACGCCTGCCCCAGCCCGATTCCCCCGTCGCCCACGGGGACTTTTTCATTTCGGTATACGGTCAGTCCTGCACCCTCCAGCCGTGCTCGGCAAAGGCGAAGGAGCAGTTCATTGGCAAACACACCGCCCGACAGAGCGATGTTGGTACAGGAATGTTCACGGGCAAATTCCACCGCCGCTTCTGCCATGGCATCTGCGATAGCATGGTGAAATCCGAGGGCAAGACCGCCTACGGGGGCGCCCTCCGCGATTAGCTGTTCCAAAGCGATCAACAGCAGATCGGTGCGCCAAATTTCGCCCTCCAAAGGAAGGGGAAGCGAAATCGGCTCGCCCTCCCAACGAGTCGCCGCATTTTCCAAGAGAATGGCGGCTCGTCCTTCGTAGGTGTTTTCGGTGCAGATGCCCAACATTGCCGACACCCCATCGAACAGCCGTCCCATGGACGAGGTAGGAATGCCGATGCCTGCCTTCACCGCCATAGAAATCAATTGATCCTCGGCGGTTTTGGGGGCAATCCCTGCCCCAGCCTTGAAAAATCGGGACAGACGAAGGGTATCGATTGCCCCGTCATCTCCCATGGGCATGGGGAGGGGCATGAGGTGAGCGATTCGGCGATAGTCACCGCCTTCGCAAAGAAGCACTTCACCGCCCCAGATCGTGCCGTCCGCTCCGTAGCCGGTGCCGTCAAAGGCAAAGCCGATCACACGGCCCAGCCCATGCTCCGCCATGACCGATGCGATGTGGGCATGATGATGCTGGACAAAGGCAAGGGGCAGATTGCTCTCTTCTGCCACCCCGTGGCTGAAATAACCGGGGTGAAGATCGCACACACCCCTCTCGGGGGAGATGGACAGAAGCGTAGAAAGATGATCTTGCAGGTCAAGCCAAGTGTTTTGGATGGGCTCGTCCCCCAGATCACCGGTATATTGGGATAAATACACATATTCATCCTTGCACAGGGCAAAGGATGCTTTCAAGTCGCCGCCGTAACAGATGGTGGGGACTGCCACCGACTTCCCTATTCTGATGGGCAGAGGAGCATATCCTCGGCTTCGACGGAGAAAACAAGGACGACCATTCTCCACAAACAGGAGAGAATCGTCCTGAGGAGTCACAATAGGACGGTCGTGGGTGAGGATCGCACACCGATCCCCCAGCCAGTCAGCGAGGGGAGCGTATTCGGTATAGATGGGCTCCCCCGATGGGTTGGCGCTGGTCATTACCAGCACCCCTACCTCAGCAAGCAACTGTTGGAGGGGGGTGGAGGGGAGCATCGCACCGATGCGCAGACTCTCCCCCGATGCCGCTTGATAGCGACTTCGTTCCCGAGGGGAAAGCAACACGATAGGTCTTGCCGAGGAGGTGAGGAGTTCTGCTTCGACCTCGCTCACTTCTGCCACAGGACGAAGCGCACCCAAATCGGCAAAGAGCAGGGCGAAGGGCTTTTCTTCCCTTCCCTTAATCTCCCGCAGACGAGCGATGGCATCTACATCCTGGGCAAGGCAAGCCAGATGGAATCCTCCGTTGTTCTTCACCGCAACGATCTCACCGTTTCGCAGAGCGGTCAACGCCCATTGGATGGCATTCTCGTCCCCCGTGATGGGCGCAGATCGATCCCCCCTGGGATAAAAAGCAAGTCGGGGACCGCAATCCTTGCAAGCGATGGTCTGGGCATAGCTTCTCCGATCGTGGGGGGCGGTATACTCGCACTCGCAGGCAGGACAAAGAGAAAAATCCTTCATCGCTGTTGCAGGACGGTCATAGGGGAGCGCAGTTTGCAAAGAATAACGGGGACCGCAGACGGCACAGCTTTGGAAGGGATATCGATAGCGTCGGGAGGAGGAGTCCCCCATTTCCCGAAGACACTCCTGGCAAGGAGCAAGATCGGGGGGAACGATGGGCAAAAGATCGCCGCCCGTGCTCTCTCGAATAATAAATTCTAACGGGCAAAGGTCACGTTCGATTCGGGTACGCTCCCCCGTATCGGTCTGCAGATAGACCGTTCCACTCGGGGGAGATGACAAAAGGCACTCGACAAAACTGTCCAGTGCCTCCTGTGTACCGAAGGCGTTTACAGACACGCCGCCGCCAAAATTGCACACATCCCCCGTGATGCCGTAAAGCATCGCCGCGCGGCGGACAAAGGGGCGGTAGCCCACCCCTTGTACCAAGCCGATCAGGGTCAGTTTGCAATGATATATGGATGATTGATTCATTTTGTATAGGTTTCTACCAGCTCTGTTTCCTTATGAGTCAAGCTGTCCTTGGGACAGATCTCCACACAAGTTTCGCAGAATGTACAAGCAGAGCGTTTGATGGTCCAAGTCTTGTTGGGACGGTCTACCGCAATGGCAGAGGTGGGACACTTCTTCGCACAGATTCCGCAGAGCACGCAGGTTTCCATGTCTACTGCGATGCCGTCACCCTTGGGGATTTCTCCCTTGGGAAGTTCCGCCTTGGGAGCCTCTACGGGAGCAGGCTTCTGATAAGTCTGAATACCGCCGGACTGGATATCGCTGCGAGTCAAGCTCTTCTTGGGACAAACGGTCATACAGTTACCGCAAAGCACGCACTCATCACGGCGGATGGTCCATGTCTTATTCGGACGGTCTACCTCAATGGCGAGGGTGGGACACTTCTTGCCGCAGATTCCGCAGAGCACGCAGGTGCTCATATCGATATCGATGCCCTCGGATTTGGGTGCATCGGTCTTGGGCTCAACCTTGGGAGCTTCTACTTTAGGCTCAACCTTAGGCGCTTCCACCTTGGGTTCTACCTTAGGCTGAACTGCCTTTTCATAAACCTGTGTACCGCCGTTTACGCTCTCATTGCGAGTCAGGCTCTTCTTGGGACAAGCGTCCAGACAATTGCCGCAAAGCACGCACTCGTCGCGCTTGATGGTCCATGTCTTTGCCTGTCTGTCCACTGCAATGGCAGAGGTGGGACACTTCTTGCCGCAGATTCCGCAGAGCACGCAGGTGCTCATATCGATGTCGATGCCCTTGGATTTGGGTGCATCGGTCTTGGGCTCAGCCTTGGGAGCTTCCACTTTAGGTTCAACCTTAGGTGCCGCAGACTTTTCATAAACCTGCACGCCATCCAGCGCGATGTTTTCGGTGGTCTTGATCAAGCTGTGCTTGTGACATACATCCAGACAGTTGCCACAGACTACGCAGGACTGACGGTTGATAGACCAAGTGCCCTTGGCACGGTCTACTGCAATCGCCGTGGTAGGACAACGGCGCACACAAAGTCCGCAGAGCACACAAGTGGACATATCCACCGCGATACCCTCTTCGCCCTTGGGCTGAGCGGTGACCGCAGATGCGCTTGCCGCAGGCTTCGCCTGAGCAGATTTGGTGTAGGTTTCCACGTCGGGCTGACCTTGCGCGGGAATCAGCGCCAGCGAATTCTTGGGACAGCCGTTGACACAGTTACCGCATTGCAGACATTCTGCGCGATTTACCGTCCATGTTCCTGCCTTACGGTCAACCTGCAGAGCACCGGTGGGACAACGACGAACACAAAGTCCGCAGAGCACACAGGAGGACATATCCATCACCAGCACACGGTCGGGCGCAACGGGCTTGCCGTCTGCGGGAGCAGGCGCAAGAGTGTACACCGCAGGAACGACTGCCTCGCCCTTGCGGAAGAGGTCAGACATCTTTTCAGGGGCGGGCGCAGAATATGCGCCATCCATGGTCAGACACTTTTTGGGACAGCTCTGGACACAGTAACCGCACTGCACACAGTTCATGCGGCGGACAGTCCAGGATTTGGTGGCACGGTCGACGGTAATGGCATCTGCGGGGCAATTGCGGTTACACATACCGCAGAAGATACATTCGTCAATATTCACCTGCACCGAGCCGCGGGTACCGTTCACCCGTCTTGCGGGTACATCGGGATAGGCTCTGGTTGCGGGCTTGGAAAATAGATTTTTCAGGGCAATGGGGCTGAATTTGAGGATTCCTGCCATATTACTTTCAAACCTTTCTTAAACGGAGAAGATCATCGCTCGGTACAGCTGATGCAAGGGTCGATGGTGAGGATCAGCAGAGGAACGTCAGCAAACTGAGCGCCGGGAAGGATCTTCAGAAGGGAGTATATGTTGGTAAAGGTGGGGGTACGGACACGGAATCGTTCCAGATTACGGGTGCCGTTGCCCTTCATATAGTAGAGGGCTTCGCCACGGGGCTGTTCCACACGTACGGTGGCTTCGCCCTTGGGGTTACCCTTCACGGGGATATAGATTTCGGTTGCGGGGATCTTTTCAACCGCCTGACGGATCAGTCGGAAGGACTGGAAGATCTCGCCGATGCGCACTTCACAGCGCGCCAGGGAGTCACAGCCGTTGGAGGTGATGATATCGAACTCCAGATCGCCGTAAGCGGCATAGCCCAGCTTACGCATATCCATTTCGATGCCGCTTGCACGCATCATAGGTCCAACTGCACCAAAGCGGAGAGCATCCTCCTTCTTCAGCACGCCAACCTCGAACAGACGGGCACGGACGGTGGAATCGGAGAGGAACACCTTGGTCAGACGACGCAGGGTGGGCTCCAACTTATCGATCTCCTTCACAAAGCCGTCCAGCATTTCGCGGCTCATGTCACGGCTTACACCGCCGATGCGGTTTACCGAGGAGATCAGACGTCCGCCGGTGGAATCCTCCACCATATCCAGAATCTTTTCTCTGGTGCGCCAGCTTTGCATAAAGAGTGCCTCAAAGCCAAAGGCATCGGCAAGCAGACCCAGCCACAGCAGATGGCTGTGCAGACGGGAGAGCTCGCACCAAATGGTACGCAGATATTTTGCACGGTCGGGGATCTCCACATCGAAGATACGCTCCGCCGCTTCGCAGTAGGACATACCGTGCATATAACTGCAAATGCCGCAGATACGCTCTACTACGTACAGATATTCATTAAAATCACGCTTGGACGCAAGATCCTCCATGCCGCGGTGAACGAAACCGAAGGAAGGGATTGCTTCCACAACCTTTTCGTCTTCCAGCACCAAGTCCAGATGGATAGGCTCGGGCAAAACGGGATGCTGGGGTCCAAAGGGGACTATTGTTCTTTTCATACTTTACTCTCCCCTCTTATTTCATGGGATGACCGGTGACGTGGTAGAGCTTGACATGAGGATCTTCGGGGATGCCTACGATCTTTACGCCAAAGAGCTCTGCCATCTCCTGCTCATAGAGCTGTGCAGAAGGATAGATGGGGCTGATGCTCTCTACGGGAGTATCCTCCAGTACAACCAGCTCCAGATTGGTAAGGCGATAACCGAATGCAATGGTGTAGATGATTTGATAACGTCCGTCCAGACGGTTCGCATGGATCTGTACCAGACGGCAGCCCTCAGCCAGCGCTTCGGTCATGTATTTTTTCAGTACCGCAGGACCAACGCTGACAACTTCAATTTTCTCTCTCATGGGATTCTCCTTCCACGGATTCGGTGGTCATTGCGTCCTGCTTCTTTTGCAGAAGAGCGATCGCCTGACACACGCCGTCAATAATCGACTCGGGTCTTGCCGCACAGCCGGGGACGTAAATATCTACAGGAATGGTGGTATCCACACCGCCCTTGATGTTGTAGCAGTCACGGAAGACGCCGCCGGAGCAAGCGCAGATTCCCACGGCAACTACTACCTTAGGAGAAGGCATCTGAGAATAGATCTGCTTAACGACCGATTCGTTATAGTGATTCACACCACCGGTGATCAGGAGAATATCTGCCTGACGGGGGTCACCGGTATTGATCACACCGAATCGCTCAATATCATACAGGGGGGTAAGACAAGCCAGTACCTCGATGTCACAGCCGTTACAGCTGCTGCCATCGTAATGCATCATCCAAGGAGACTTGGATATAGAATTTTTAAGCATAGCATTTATTCCTTTCGGAAGATCAGAAGATAATGCGGATGAGTTCCAATGCCAGAATATTGCCGCCGCCCAAGATCGCAGTCACGATCCACGCGGATTTCAGCATCTGATTCCACTTCACTCTTGCGCTGGTATTGTCGATGAGGATCTCAAGGAACCAAACCAAAGCAACTGCAACCATAGCAAGGGGAATGCTCCACCAAGCCTTGCAGAGGAAGAAGATTGCCACAAGTCCCATGAGGAATACGTTTTCGTACCAGTGGGACAGCTCCACCAGAGCGAATACCGAGCCCGAAAATTCGGTGGTCACGCCCTTAACCAGCTCCTGATGAGCGTGGTGGGAGGTGGACAGGTCAAAGGGAGATTTGCGCAGCTTGATGGTCAAAACGAACACCAAACCGATAAATACGCCGGGAAGCTTCACGATAGCAGGCAGATCGGCGCTGAATACGTCGATAACGGCAAAGGAACCGTTTGCCATGAAGAAGCCGACTGCGGTGAGCAGAACCATGGGCTCGTAGGAGAGCATCTGCATCAGCTCACGCTGTGCGCCCAGCTCGGCATAGGGAGAGTTGGTGACGGTTGCCGCCAACACGAAAAACATAGATGCGGTAGTCAGGATGAAGATGACCAGAAGCAGGTCAAAGCCACCAAAGAAGAGTGCGCCGGTTCCGATGACCATCACCAAGAAGGAGAGGACCATCATGAACTGATAACGGCTAACCACCAGCGTCTGCTTGTGGAAGAGCTTGGCGAGATCGTAGAAGGGCTGAGTCAGACGGGGACCGATTCTGCCCTGCATACGGGCAGACAGCTTACGATCGGCCCCCGACAGGAAACCGCCTACAAAGGGCGCGCCTACGACAAAGGCGCACATACAAAGAATGCGGAAAAACCAGATCATCAGAATGCACCTCCGTATGTAATGAGGAAGAAGATAGCGATAATTACCACCGATGCCCAAGCAACGGGAGTGTAGAGTTTCTGATCGCCGAAGATATCGGTGAGATACCAGTTGGACAGATACATTTTCCGAGGCTTGCCTTCGGAGTCTTCAAAGCTTCTGTGGTCGCCTTCGTTGATACCCGACATATACAGGGGGCTCTTGTCCACATGAATCTTTTTGGTGAAATACTTTGCCAGCGCGGGAACCACGAAGATTGCCGCCAGCATCAGGATCATAACAACCCGATCGGCAAGGGACAACAACGCACTCGGTGCTTCAAAGCCGATATCGCCCAGCATGGGAGTAACAAACCATTGGGAATAGAAGGGGTAGGTTGCGCAAAGGATCAGCATCATGGCGATGTGTGCGCCCAAGGACAGCCATTGTGCATTGTCGGTGGGGTCTTTCTGCTGATTCACACCAGCAGGAACAGACAGGAGCTTGATCAGCCACTGAGTCCAGTAAACCATGGTGGTGGCACTACCGAAGGAAACGGCAATCGCCATTACAACGCTGACACCGCCTGCATTGAGGAATGCGGTGAGGGCTTCCCATTTTGCGATGAGCATACCGAAGGGAGCCAAGAACATTCCTGCGATACCAATCAGCAGAGCCGATGCCAGAGCAGGCTGTTTGCGGAACAGACCGTGCATATCTTCGATGTTACGGCTGCCGATGGCGTGTTCAACTGCACCGACGGTCTGGAACAGAAGCGCCTTAGACACCGCGTGGAAGATCAAGAGGATCACGCCTGCCCATACGGTTTCGGGAGTGCCGACGCCTGCGCAAGCGGTGATCAGACCCAGATTGGAGATGGTGGACCATGCCAGCACGCGCTTGCCGTCGCTATGGGTGATGGCAAACAGACTGGCAACGAAGAAGGTCACGCCGCCGATGATCTGTACCATGAAGCCGGAGGTGGCGCCGCCCATTGCAGGGGACAGACGGAGGAGCATATAAACGCCCGCCTTGACCATGGTTGCGCTATGGAGAAGCGCAGAAGTGGGGGTAGGAGCGACCATCGCGCCCAACAGCCACTTGGAGAAGGGGAGCTGTGCCGATTTAGTGAGTGCGGCAAATGCCAGCAGGAAGATAGCCAGTCCCACCTTGGAGGAGGTCAGGGAGAGGATCTTATCCAGATTCAGAGTGTCCAGACGAATTGCACAGTAACCGATGGCAAAGGAGAATACTGCGCCGCCCAAGAGGTTCATCCACAAAGCGGTAAAGGAATTCTTAATGGCACGTGCTTCCTTGGTGTAACCGATGAGCAGGAAGGACACGATACTGGTGATTTCCCAGAAGAAGTAGATCCAAACCAAAGAGCCCGACAGCACCAGACCGAACATTGCGCCCAAGAAGACATAGAGCATAGCAAAGAAGAAGGGTCTGCGATCCTTCAGGTCATGATGGTGGTGGTGATATTCCTTCATGTAGCCCAGCGCATAGATGCAGATGAGACCGCCCACGATGGCAACCAGCAGACACATGAGCAGGGACAGACGGTCCAGACGGATCATGCCTGCGCTCTCGTGAGGAACCTTTCCGCTCAGCTCCAGCCATGCAAGAGATGCAGTCTGGTAGAGGGCAAGAAGTGCCGTGAAGAAATGGCGGTATTTGATAGACAGCCAAGTAACCGTCAGGGTGAGCAGAATCTCGATGCCCAGCATGACGTAGCTGATATAGGGGATGGTATGTTCGGTGAGGATTCCTCCTTCCGCGGGGAATACTACCGTTCCCTGCCCGCCGAAATACCACAGTCCTGCCACAGTGAGGGCAGTTGCCATAATGGCACCGCTTCCCACATAGGTGAGGATGCGACGAGCTTGATGATCACGCACCGTAAATTGAAGAAGTGCGATTATAAAAGGGAGAAGAATCAAGAGTAAAATACAAAGTTCCATGATTACAATCCTTTAACTGATTACTGATAAGTATCACTTTCTTTTGAAATGGCGGCAAAGTGTGAAAATGCATCGAAAAATATGCACATACGACATTTATTATAACACAAAACGCAAAAAAATGCAATACCCATCTTGGGATTTGCCACACAAAAAACGCACCTCTTCCCAAAGGGAAAAAGTGCGTTTTGGATAAATCAAAGATATACGGGAAAGAACCTTCCCGAAGGAAGGTTCTTTTGGGGAGAATAGCTCTTTAACCGATCTTTTCCAAATCGGCGATGAGATAGCAGGGGATCAAATGGAATACGCCTGATCTGCTGGGTTCGTAAGTGGTATCGTAGGTAACCACACCTGCATAGTCGTCATAGTGATCCAGCGCGCTTCCGCTGACCAGCGACAATCGGCAGGTTTCGCCGATCTTCACGGGGTCGGGAACCTCTACTCCGCTGTAAGAGTAGGGGTAGGAACAGTAGAGCGTATACTCATTGGGATTGCTTTCGGTGGGAATGAAAGCGTACCATTCAAACACCTGAATGGTATTCCCTACTCGATAAGGCGAATCGGTTTCTTTGAGACTGTAATAGAAATCACTGTTCTTTTCCACTTCAATGATCTCGTAAGTGGACAATGTGTACGCAGCAGGTGCCAGATCCTCATCCACGAAGATGTGATAGTAGCTCACCGAGCTGACCTTCTTCGCAATGACAGTCGCCTTCTTGGAGTCGTCCATTTGGGATACGGGGGTATTGAGAACGCCGGGCGTATAAGGCTCCTCGGGCGCATTCGCCAACCCTTCGGTATTTGCTCGGATCACATCTACCACTTCATCGGGCTGCTGATTCTCCACTACGTGCGTTTTGATGTGGGAATCATCCTCCTCTGTACGAGGGCGTTCCACCCGATTGTTCTGAAGCATATGCTTCTCGGATGTGCCGCTCTGTGCCACGGGCGCCTTAGCGCTCAGCAGGCTCGGCAGAACGATCACACTGCCCAACAGCAGTGCCGCTACGCAGGCATAACCTGCAAAAGCAAGGGCAAATTTGCGTGCATTGGTAGCGGGGGTATCGGCATAGTAGATGTGCGTGAGTCGCTCACCCTTTTTCACAGCCTCCTTCAAATCGCGGGGGGCTTTCATACGTTTTTTCAAATCATTAATGGGTTTAGACAAAATAATCTTCTCCTTTCAATAAGTTCTTCAGCAGTTCTCTTCCTCGAGAAAGCCGTTTCCGAAAGGCGGCAGGCTTCAATTTCAGAATCTCCTGACACTGTTCGGCTGGGACTTCCTCCAAATAGTAGAGAATGATGGGAATACGGAATTTGGCAGGCAGACGAAGCAGGGCGTTGTAGATTTCTCCCGACAGGTCTACCTCATCAGCAGTCAACCATTCTACCTCATCCAAGGGAGTCGTACTGTTTTGGAAATAGGATGACAGGTATCTTCGACTGCAGACCAGTGTGGTACGGATGAGCCAAGCTTTGCGGTGCTCGTCATTTTCAAAGGTGCGCTCTTTTTCGAAATAGCGCAAGAACACATCTTGAAAGACCTCCTGTGCCGCGTCTTCCCTACCGGTACGGGAAAGTGCGACACGCCAGACCGTGTCTGCAAAGAGCTCTACAATTCTGTCGCGATCATTATGCAGAGTATTCATTGTTAAAACCTCCTTTCACCTATAACTCCGAAAAAACCTTGTTTTGTGACAAGGGATTTGAAAAAAGTTTTGATTATTTTGAGAAGGGTGCAACTGGATACGAAATCGAAAATCCATCACGACTCGGAAGGAGGGGAAAACCATCTCAAACGCCGAAGTTTTTCCCCTCCTTCCGAACCTTCCTCCCCTTTCCTTGGCTGATGTCGCGAAAAGGAGAAAGTTCACTATAAAAAACATCGGGCGGCAAAAATTTGCCGCCCTTTATAAAAGTTCTTGGGGGTCAAGCCCCTTCTTGCAAGAAGGGGCTTGCGGTGCGCGAGGCAGAGCCTCGCATTCATTTATTTATTCACCCATGATCTGCTTGTCGATGGCTGCAGCGGCAGTTTTGCCAGCACCCATGGCAAGGATTACGGTAGCTGCGCCGGTAACTGCGTCGCCGCCTGCGTATACGCCGGGCTTAGTGGTAGCGCCGGTTTCCTCGGTAACGATGATGCCGCCCCAACGGTTAACCTCCAGACCAGCGGTGGTATCCTTGATCAGGGGGTTGGGAGATGTACCGATAGACATGATTACGCAGTCCACATCCAGCACGAATTCGCTGTCGGGAACTACCTTAGGAGAGCGTCTGCCGGAAGCATCGGGCTCGCCCAGCTCCATCTTCACGCACTTCATGCCCACAACGGTGCCGTTCTTTGGATCACGCTTGTCCTCGGGATTGTTGTAACCGATGATCTCGGTGGGGTTGTTCAGCAGTTTGAACTGAATTCCCTCTTCCATTGCGTGCTCAACTTCCTCCGCACGGGCAGGAAGTTCTTCCAGAGAACGACGGTATACGATGGAAACTTCCTCAGCGCCCAGACGCAGTGCGGTTCTTGCAGCGTCCATAGCAACGTTACCGCCGCCAACAACTGCAACCTTCTTCGCACGCAGGATGGGAGTAGTCGCATCGTCCTTGTATGCCTTCATCAGGTTGTTACGGGTGAGGAACTCGTTTGCGGAGTAAACACCGTTGAGAGCTTCACCGGGGATACCCATGAAGTTAGGAAGACCTGCACCGGAGCCTACGAATACTGCCTCATAGCCCATCTCGAAGAGCTCATCGATAGTAAGTGTCTTACCGATAACAACGTTTGTCTCAACCTTAACGCCGAGCTGCTCAAGAGTTTCAACCTCTTTTGCAACGATCTTCTTGGGAAGACGGAACTCGGGAATACCGTAAACAAGAACGCCACCTGCGGTGTGGAGTGCCTCGTATACAGTTACCTCATAGCCCTTCTTTGCGAGGTCGCCCGCGCAAGTAAGGCCGGAGGGGCCGGAACCAACTACTGCAACCTTGTGTCCGTTGCTCTCGGGACGCTGGGGAGCAGCTGTTGCGAATGTATTGTGCCAGTCAGCAACGAAACGCTCAAGACGTCCGATACCAACGCTCTCGCCCTTGATACCTCTTACACACTTGGACTCGCACTGTACCTCCTGAGGACATACGCGGCCGCAAACTGCGGGAAGAGAGGAGGACTTGGAAATAATCTGGTAAGCACCCTCGAAATCACCCTCCTTGATCTTGGAGATGAACTCGGGAATATGTATTTTAACGGGACAGCCGTTTACGCAAGGCATATGCTTGCAGTTCAAGCATCTGTTTGCCTCGTCGATTGCCATTTCCTCGGTGTAACCGAGAGCAACCTCATCAAAGTTATGAGCACGAACCTGCGCGTCCTGCGTAGGCATAGCGTTTCTTGTAAGACTCATATTTGCCTTTGCCATAATTACTGTACCTCCTTCTTGAAGAGATTGCATGCTTCGTCGTGAGCGTGACGCTCGAAATCAGCATACATTCTGCCTCTGGACATTGCCTCGTCGAAGTCGATCTCGTAACCGTTGAAGTCAAAGTCGGAGGCCAAGCGG
>JAZRIH010000131.1:0-2904 GCA_045645175.1 Eubacteriales bacterium
TTGAACTGACCAACTGCGTAGTGGCCTGCTTTTGCTTTAGTGAGCATTTCTTTTGCGGAAACTAACATTTTTTTATCTCCTTTAAATGGTTGTTGTTTTTATTATACACCATTTCATTGAAAAAAGGAATACCTAAATCGAAAATTTTTTCACAAATTTCAATTTTTTTATTGTACACGATGCTAACTTTTATAATTTTTTCTTTTCTGCTAAAATTCGAATTTGTATTGGGTTATTGTTGCTTTTTCTCGCAAGATATGGTATAATGAATTGATTGTTGTTTTTTCAATCAGATTTCGCGAAAGAAAAGGATTTACAAAATGCAAGAAAACAAAATGGGCACTATGCCTGTGGGAAAACTCCTCCTGAACATGTCACTCCCTATGGTAGCCGCAATGTTGGTGCAAGCACTCTACAACGTAGTGGATACCTATTTCGTATCCAAACTTGGTATTGATGCTGTTACTGCCGTTTCGGCATCATTTGCCATTCAGAATTTGATGATCGGCGTTGCTACCGGTACAGGCGTCGGTGTTAACGCGCTGCTCTCTAAATCTTTGGGAGAGAAAAACTATGACCGCGCCAATAAGATTGCCGCAAACGGTGTCGTTCTGGCAGGTGTCGGATTTGCACTCTTCCTCATCATCGGTCTGTTCTTTACGGATGATTATTTCCATTTGATGTCCAACATCGAAACCGTTCGTCAGATGGGCTTCGATTATCTGTCGGTAGTATGTATTTTCTCCTTCGGCATTTTCGGCGAAATCATATTTGAACGTTTGATGCAAGCCACCGGTAAAACACTCTACACTATGTTTACCCAAGGCCTTGGCGCAATCCTCAACATTATTCTTGACCCGATCCTGATCTTTGGTTGGGGTCCTATTGCACCCATGGGTGTAAAAGGTGCCGCTGTTGCAACCGTTATTGGTCAGATCGCCGCATTCCTGCTGGGTGTCATTCTTAACCAGATCTTCAACAAAGAAATTCGCCTGAAGGCTCGTCTCTTCCGTCCTGATTTCAGACTTTGCAGAAAGATCTATGGAATCGGTATTCCTTCTATTATCATGGTAGCTATCGGTTCGATCATGAACTTCTTCATGAATCAGATTCTCAAAGGCATTGATCCTACCGAAGTTGCCATTGCAGTTTTTGGTATTTATTTCAAATTGCAATCCTTTGTATTCATGCCCATATTCGGTATGAACAACGGTTTGATTCCCATCATGGCATTCAATTACGGTGCACAAAACCGTGTGCGTATGATGAAGGTGTTCAAATATGCTACCGGTGCCGCATTCTTTATTATGACGGCGGGTATGTTGATTATGCAGATCTTCCCTACGCCTCTGCTCATGATGTTCTCTTCTGATGAAGCGGTAAATGCTGATACCTTGCTGAAGTTCGGTGTTCCTGCATTGCGTATTATCAGTATCTGCTTCCCTGCCGCAGCTATCGGTATCATTACCGGCTCTGTCTTCCAAGCTCTGGGCAAATCTGTCTTCTCCATGTTGATTTCCATTTGCCGCCAGTTGATCCTTTTGATTCCTGCCGCTGCTCTGCTTGCACTGATGGGCAAGGTCGAGTTGGTATGGTGGTCCTTCCCCATTGCTGAAATTGGCGCTCTGCTTCTCAGCTTGTTTATGTTCCTGCACACCTATAAAACCGTTATTCGTCACATTCCTGAGGGGGCTCGCGCATGATCAAATTGGCTTTGATCGGCACATTCTGGCTGACAGAAACATTTGTAAAAGCCATCGACCAGGTTCCCGATGTTATGCTGGCTGGCGTATGTTCCCGTTCCTTCGAGCGCGCAAAAGCCTTCATCGGCGAGCGCAAGGATGTACGTATCTATGATGATCCCCAAAAGCTGGCAAGTGAGCCTGACATTGATGCGGTTTACATTGCCACTCCCAACGTTACCCATTATGAACTCTCCAAATTGATGCTGGAATCGGGTAAGCACGTGCTCTGCGAAAAGCCGATTTGTGTTCATATGGAAGAATACGAGGAGCTATTAGCAATCGCCAAGGCAAACGGTTTGGTGTATATGGAAGCCATGATGAATGCACATCTGCCTCAGCTGAAGGATATTCAAATCGCATTGGCCTCGGCCGGACCCATCGTTGCGGCAAGACTGGATTTCTCCCAGCGCTCTTCCAAAATTGATCGTGTGCGCAAAGGTGAGGTGTTCTCCACCTTCTCCAAGGCATCCTGCGGCGGTGCACTGATGGATCTTGGCGTCTATTCGGTTTATATGGCACTACAACTCTTTGGCTATCCCAAAACGGTAGATGCATACTCTACCCCCATTTTGGATGTAGACGGAACCGACACGGTAATTTTAGGTTACGATGGATATCAGGTTGTTCTGACTATGTCTAAGCTTGCAGAAAGCCGTATACGCTCGGAGATCATTTGCGAAAATGGAACTATTACCATGGGATTGCTTTCCCGTTTGCAGGAGATTGATTACTATCCCAACGGCGGCGAAATAGTATCCCTTTTCGGAAAGACCGAATTTTACGAAAGTATGATCTGGGAACTGAAGGATTTTCTTTCCTACATCGGCGGCGCTGATTACACCCATATGCAAGCGCTTTCCCGTGACAGCATCCGACTACTCAGCAAAATACGCGAGAAGATCGGGTATCATATTTGATGAAACAAAACCACCGCTTCGTTGGAAATCAACGAGGCGGTGGTTCATTTAGTTTGTATTATTTCTTGAATTTCGGCTTCATGTCGCCATTTTTCTTTGCAGGAACACCTTTTTTATCTCCATACGGTGCAGATTTTCCCTGTGAAGGACGATTACCCGTATAGGCAGCCGAACCCTTACCATTGATCATAGGCTTACCTGTGCGTTCAGGAGGAACCAGACAGTCATCACCGTAACCGATG
>JAZRIH010000132.1:0-7381 GCA_045645175.1 Eubacteriales bacterium
TAAGCAGTGACCCAGTATCTGTCCCAGCAAAGGCTGTTCTATTTGCTGGTGGGGGCATTTGGGTTAGGATTTTCCATCGGCGCAGTCTATCAGATCTTCCGAATCCGCCGTGCGGCATTTGAGCAGATGAAAATTCCCCGATGGATCTCAGCAGTTTGGCTGAACGTGGAAGATTTTCTCTTTCTCCTTGCAGTGGGATGCGCCGTGACCATTCTCTTTTACGCCTTGAGCGGAGGGGTTGTGCGGCTGATGGTATTTCCCGTCATGGGATGCGGTCTGCTTTGCTGGCGCAAAACCGTGGGCAGGCTGATCGATCGAGCAACGCAGCAGATTCTGCGGATGCTCGCACGCATTCTGCGCTGGATTAGGGGAAAGGTGCTTCGACCAATAGGGCAAACGGTGCTTGCCATCCTTCGCCGATTGGGGCAAGCGATGAAAAAGAAACAGCGGATGCGCTATGAAAAACGGCTGTGGAAATTGGCAGAGAAGGAAACTCTGCGGTATGGGCAGTGGCTGAATCGGGTTTTGTCCCAAGGGGGCTCACTGAATCCTTGGAAACCAATAGGAAAGAATAAAGGATAAACAGAATGAAAAACAGAGGAAATATTTTCGTAAAGTTGTTGTGGGTAGGATTTGTGATATTAGCGCTCTTTTCCATTGTAACTTCCCAGTTTCAGATCAACGAGCTGAATGCAGAGCGAAAGAAACTGGAGGAAATGGTGATTGCAGAGCAGGATGAGGTGGATGAGATCCGTTACGATCTGGAACGCCCCATCGACGACAATTACATCATTGAATTTGCCCGCGAGAAGTTGGGACTTCGTCTGCCCGGAGAGACCATCTTCCATTATGACGCGCGCAAATAATTTCTCATAAAATAAAAGAAGCCTGTCACATGAATCGGTTGGAATCATGTGACAGGTTTTTTTGTAGTTGTTAGCGGTGAAGGTGCTCATCCAGCCAAGCGGCTAGCTGTGAAAGATTGCGGAGCTCCACCACGTCGCTGTCGGGCACATAGACACCGTAGCGATCCTCTACCGCCATCAGGATTTCCACAATATCGATGGAGTCGATGCCTTGCTCCTCAAAAGGAGTGTCCATAGACAATTCCTCTGTGGTGCGGTGAATGGCGTTGGCAGAGAGCTTCAATAGTTCGGAGTAGATGCTCATGACTGATTTCCTTCAAATTGGCTGTTGTAGAGGGAGGCATAGAAGCCGTTTTGGGCAAGAAGCGATTTGTGATCGCCCATTTCCACGATGGTGCCGTCCTTGACTACGATGATGCGGGAAGCATTCTGTACGGTGGACAGACGGTGAGCAACGATGAAGCAGGTCTTCTCCTTCATCAGCTCGTCCATGGCTTCCTGGAGCTTCTGCTCGGTACGGGAGTCTACGTTGGAGGTGGCCTCGTCCAGAATCAGCATGGGGGAGTCCACCAGCATCGCACGGGCGATGGTGAGCAGCTGTTTCTGACCCTTGGAAATGTTCACGCCGTTTTCGTCCAGTACCGTATCGTAACCATCGGGCAGGGAACGGATGTAATCGTCGATACGTGCGGCACGTGCGGCTTCTTCCATCTGCTCACGAGTGACAGCGGGATTGCCGTATGCCAGATTCTCAGCGATGGTGCCGCCAAACAGCCAGGTGTCTTGCAGTACCATAGCGTAGGAGTGACGCACATCTTCCATGTTGGTGGTGTAGGTGTTCTGTCCGTCGATGCGGATTTCACCGCTCTGCGGATCATAGAAACGCATGAGCAGAGAAATGAGGGTGGTTTTGCCGCCGCCGGTAGGACCGACAATGGCAAGAGTCTCGCCTTTTTTCACCTTCAGGGTGATGTCATGAAGAATCTGACGGTCGCTTTCGTAGCCGAAGTCTACGTTTGCCAGCTCAACGTCACCTTGAGGGGCAGGGAGAGATGCGTCACCGCTCTTGACCTTGGCCTCAATGGGCTCGTCCAACAGACGGAAGACACGTTCTGCCGCAGAAGTCGCCGACTGAATCTCGCTGACGATGTTGGCAGTTTCGTTGATCGGACCTGCAAATCGACGGGAGTAGAGGTTGAAGGAAGTCAGCGTACCCAAAGTGAGCTTGCCGCTGAGGCAAAGGAGTGCGCCGAACATACTGATCAGCGACAGGGAAATATTGTTGATAAAGTTGACCGAAGGACCAACAATGCTGGCTTGGTAGTCGGCATTGTAGTGTGCCTCTACCGCACCATTGTTGTGGACGTCGAAGCGGGAGATCATGACCTCTTCCTTGCCATAGGCGCGGATGGTCTTTTGTCCCGACAGCATTTCCTCGGTGTAGCCGTTGAGCTCGCCCAGCTTGGCAGAGCGCGCACGGAAGAGGGGCTTGACTTTTTTCATACGGTAGACCGTGAAAAAGATCAGACAAGGGATGGTGAAGGCAAAGATCAGCATCAGCTCGGGCGCCTTGCGGATCATCTGCACACCTGCGCCGATGACAATAATAATGCCTGCGCAGATCTGAATCAGGTCATTGGACAAAGACGCGTTGATGGTGTCGATGTCGTAGGTCAGGCGGCTGATCAGGTCGCCGGTCTGGTTGCGGTCGAAATAGCCTACGGGGAGGTCCACCAGATGTTCAAACACCTGACGGCGCATAGTGTAGACAACCTTACGGGAAAGGGTGATCATTACCGCGGAGAGGATGAAGGAAAGTCCCGCGGACAGGGCATAGCAAAGGAGCATGGTGATGCCCTTTTGGTAAACCACATCGAAATCTACATTGCCGGGGCCTTTGATCGCGTCGATGGCTTCCTCGGCAAGCTGAGGACCCCACAGGGCAATCAGGTTGGAGGTGATGGTCAGGGATGCAGCGATGAACACCAGCACCTTGTGCTGCCAAAGATAGCCAAGCAGTCGCAGGATGACCACGCGTTTTTTCATACGGGGCTTATTCGTAGTTTCATTCGCCAAAGCTCATCCCTCCCATCTGTGTGCGCGCGATTTCGCTGTAAGGCTCGCAGGTTTTCAAAAGTTCTTCGTGGCGTCCACGTCCGATAATCTCGCCTGCATCCAGCATGAGGATCAGATCGGCATGGGCGATGGAGGAAATACGCTGTGCCACCAAAAGAGTAGTGGTGGAGCCGTAATTCTTCCGAAGGGTTGCCCGCAGACGGGCATCGGTTTTATAGTCCAGCGCAGAGGAGGAGTCGTCCAGAATCAAGAGATCGGGATCGCCTGCCAGGGCACGGGCGATGAGCAAACGCTGCTTCTGACCGCCGCTGATGTTAGCGCCCTTGATCTCCAGCTTGTGGAGGTCGCCGTCCTCGTAATTGGAAATGTATTCTGCCTGTGCATCGGCAAATGCCGCTGTCAGACGTTCATCGGTGATTTCACGTCCGAACATGGCGTTTTCTCGAATGGTGTCGGCAAAGAGGAAGTCATTTTGGAACACTACGCCGATCTTTTCTCGCAGACGAGGTGTGGGGATCTTCTCAATGGGGGTTCCGCCCAAGAGGATCTCGCCGCAGTCGGGAGCATAGATGCGCAGGAGCAGGGCAATCAGGGTAGATTTGCCGCTACCGGTTGCACCGATGAGACCGAGGGTCTGTCCCTTGTAGAGTTTGAAGCTGATGTGGGACAAAACAGTTCGTCCGCTGAAGGAGAAGGATACGTCACGGAATTCGATGACGGGAATCTCATCCTTTGCAGGTACAAAGGGAGCGAGGGGGGCATCGGTATTCTCGGATTCGGGGATGTAAAGATTGGGAGAGAGATCCAGCACCTCTGCCACACGTCCCATGCTGGCGGTGCCCTTGGACATCATGGTGAACATACGGGCAACGGCAAGGAGGGAGTTGGACATCAAGGTGAAGTAGGACAGAAAAGCAATGATCTCACCCTGCTGGCTATGACCGTTGAAAACCAGCCAAGCACCGACTACGATTACTGCTGCAAGTCCTGCGTTGAGGAAAAGGGTGATGAGAGGATTGGTGGCAGCCATGGTCAGACCCGCCTTCTTCTCGCGGTTGATGGCGTCCTGATTCACATCGTCGAAACGCTCTTTTTCATAATCCGACTTGCCCAGCGCCTTGATGATACGCACGCCCGATGCATTTTCGCGCACTACACGGGTGATGCGGTCGATGGCTTTTTGCAGATCTTTGTACAGAGGAATACCCTTTTTGGAAATGAAGTACACCGAAAATCCGATGAAGGGCAGGGTAGCCAGAATGACCAGCGCCAACCGTGCATCCTGAATGAAGGTAACGATGATACCGCCCGTGAGCAGGAGAGGCGCACGCACACCCAGTCGCTGGCACATACCGATCATCTGGTTGATGTTATAGGTGTCGCTGGTGAGTCGGGACTCCAGCGAGGAGATCGTCAGCTTGTCCACGTCAGCGGCATCCAGATAGGAGATGGTGGAAAAGAGGTCGTGGCGAATCTTGCGGGTAGTTTCACGAGCGACCCAGGATGCCATTCTGTTGGCAACGATGTTGAAGACCAGTGCAATCAGCGAGCAGAGGACCATCATCGCGCCCCAGAAATAAATAGGGGATCGATTGCCCGTGGGGAGGATATCATCCACGATGTAGGCGAGGATCCAGGGCAGGAACAGTTCCACTACCGTACCGATGGCTTTGATGCAAAGACCAACAGTCATGCGAGGATAGTGGGGGGACAGGTATGCAAACAGTTTTTTCAAAAGGATCTCCTTTCTCTGCTTTGCAGTGAGGAAAGTTGCATATTATAGTTGACTTAGCCAAGGAAGTGGGAGGGATGCTCGAAGGGAGGGAGGCAGTTGGCGTTGCCAACTGCATTAAACATTCGGCGTTTGAGGATGGTTAGCCGTCACCATAGGTGACGGCGTAGAGTTTCCCCTCGATTGTCGAAGCATATTAAATCAAGCATCCTACTCGTACCGTAAAAAGTAATATCGATATGAGAAAAAATAATTTTTTGATGGGATAAAAGTACCCCTCACCGAAGACGACGCTTCGATGAGGGGTTAAAAGCGTCATCGACAGAATTAACAGTAATTAGTCGTTGACGTAAGAGAGCAGAGCCATATGACGTGCTTCCTTGATAGCGAGAGCCAGCTGACGCTGATGCTTTGCGCAGGTGCCGGTTACACGACGGGGAAGGATCTTAGCGCGCTCGGAAGTGAACTTACGGAGCTTGCCTGCTTCCTTGTAGTCGATTTCTTCAACCTTTTCAACGCAGAACTGGCAAACTTTCTTTCTCTTGCGGTTCTGGTTGTTGGCACGGAAGGGCTTCTTCTCAGTAGCTGCTGCAGCCTTTTCGGTTGCAGGAGCCTGAACATTGTTCTCGTTTTCCATTTGAAACCTCCTGATTAGTTAAAAGGGTAAGTCGTCCTCATTGGACATTTCTTCAAACCGGGGTGCATTGTCGGCAGCGCCTGCGTAGCTGGAGCCACCGTAACTTGCGGGCGTGTAAGGAGCCGCTGCGGGAGCATTGCCATAAGCAGGAGCACCGTAAGATGCGCCGCCCTGACGGCCTGCTGCGGGATTCTCGCCCTTAGAGTCAACGAACTGGATCTCGTCAACTGCTACATCGGTAGCGTAACGCTTCTGACCGTTCTGATCGGTCCAGGAGCGGGTCTGGATAGAGCCGACTACGCAAATGGAGCTTCCCTTGCGGAAGTATTTGCTGACAAACTCTGCCTGCTGACGCCATGCGATGCAGTTGATAAAATCAGTCTGCTGTTCGTTGTTGGCACCGCTGAACCGACGGTTAACTGCCACGCTGAAAGACGTGAACATTACACCGTTCTGGGTGGAGCGGAGCTCGGGATCGGCAGTCAATCTACCGCCCAGAATGACCTTGTTGAAGTTGAAATTGGCCATTGCAATCCTCGCTTACGCGTTCTTTCTCTTAACGATGGAACGCATGATATCTTCAGTGATACCGAAGATTCTCTCCAGCTCAGCAATGAAGCTGGTAGGAGCATTGAAGTCTACCAGAACGTAGTAGCCTTCAGTCATGTCGTCGATGGGGTATGCCAGACGGCGCTTGCCCCACTCGTTAACGGAAGTTACTTCACCGTTAGCTGCGATGAGAGCAGTGAACTTCTCAACGTTTGCCTTGATAGCGTCCTCGCTGAGGGTCGCATTGACGACGAATAAGGTTTCATACTTCTTGTTAGTGTTTTCCATTGTATCTACACCTCCCTATGGACATAAGACCGCAAACATATCAGATTTATCTGCGGCAAGGAGAAGCCGGACGTGATCCGACCTCAGACCTCTCTATTATACAAGATTGTGAAGGGTTTGTCAAGTCCTTTCTGCGATTTTTTTGCCGATTTTCGGTAATTGTTTGCCATAAGACTTGCATTTTTTGCACAAATATGATATGATAAGATCAAGCGAGCCGACATGGATCGGCTTATTGAGAAACCGTATACAGAAAGGAAAACCAAAAATGAAACGTAAACTGAAGATCCTTTTCCAGGGTGACAGTATCACCGACTGCGGCAGAGACCGCTCTGATCTCTACAGCTTGGGCAATGGCTACGCATACTATGCGGCGCAGATGCTTACCGAGCGCCACCCCGACATTGAATTCGAATTTATCAACAAGGGTATCAGTGGAAACCGCACTCCCGATCTGGTAGCCCGTCTGGAGAGCGATTTTATCGAAATTCAGCCCGACATCGTGTCCATCCTCATTGGTGTGAACGATACCTGGCATCATTCCAATCCGAGCGATCCCTGGATGAAGCACACCTACTTTGAGCATTGCTACCGTACCGTCCTGACCGCCTTGAAGGATCGCACCAATGCCAAGATTCTGCTGCTGGAGCAGTTCCTGCTTCCCCTGCCCGAGAGAGCATATTTCAGACAGGACCTGGACCCCAAGATTCAGATCACCCGTAAGCTGGCGCGCACCTTTGCCGATGGATATGTGCCCACCGACGGACTGCTGGCTGCTGCTTACACCACCGAGGATTGGCAGAGATTCTCCGAGGATGGCGTACATCCCACCGCATACGGCGCACAGGCAATTGCTCGCTGGTATGTGGAAGCGATTGAAAAGCTGTTTTGATTTTATATAAAAATGACTCTCCCGATGAAATTCGGGAGAGTTTTTTGGTAAGATAAGTAGCTACTTTGTGTGTGAAATAAGAGCCTAAGTTTATCGGAAGGCGGGGAAAAGTCGTCGCTTTCAGCGAACGCTGCCGTCACCTGTGGTGACGGCTAACCATCCTCAAACGCCGAATGTTTAATGCAGTTGGCAAAGCCAACTCCATCTCTCCCCCCTCCCAAACTCCTTGGCTTGTGGGTACAAGAAGATACCATATGATATATAACAAGGGGACGGCAAGCATTTGCCGACCCTTTATAAAAGTTTTGGGAGGTCTCGGAACCTTTTTTCAAAAAGGTTCC
>JAZRIH010000133.1:0-18364 GCA_045645175.1 Eubacteriales bacterium
CTCACACGCCGAAGTTTTCGCCCTCTCAGTCTCTCCCACTTCCTTGGCTTGTGGTTCGCGAAAAATATGAACTTCATTGTCGAATGGGTGATGCTTATTTGATAACAGCAGGATGAGTTCTCAAATCGATTTCAATCGTCACAGGTTCCGACCAGTCGCCTATCTTCCAACCTTTCATGGTCAACAGATCTCCGCACAGCTTAGGTTGGTAGACACGCCGAAGTCCTAACTTTTTCAGAGATACTCTATGAAGCACTTCTAAAGTCATGCTGTCAAACAACGCAAATATCGTTTCGCTGGTATTGGCGGCAATCACTACGTCCGATGCTTTATAGGGCGCTCCTTCTTTCCATATAGGCGTTTGCTGAATGATTTTACCGAAAGAGTCGAGAATCACCAGTTTTGTAGTTAGTGCACAAGTCAAATTATGGTTTGGATGCGGAAACACATGACTAACAGATGTATATCTCGTTTTCCACACAATCTCCCCTTTATAAGTATAGCACCAAAGTCCTTTTTCATCGCTGATGACATAGATGTACTGTCCGTCATCGGATACGTTGATGCCAAATTGACCGCAATAAATGGTACTCACCCAGCAATCAAAGGTATATTGTTCCCCGTTTCGAAGAAATACGGTTAGTCTTCCGAGTTCAGTAATCTTCAGTTCCTTATTTAACTCATACCCGTAAGCAACCGTCTTTTCGATAACTGCATGATCGGGGTATTCGGTAACGAAGCCAACGGTATAGTTGTTTGCATCTATGATTTTCGATACACGCACAATCTTAAACCTCCCACCCGTTCGTCCTGTATATACCTCCTCTATTCTACCACAAATCTCGACAATTTGCAAGAGAAATTCCCTCGTTTTTCGTAAAAATTGCCGAGAACAGCTGAGGTGCACCCACATATACTGTACTAATGCCCGATCCGATTACTCGGATCGGTTTTGAGGTGAATCTATGCCGGATACAAACAGCAGTACGGGACGCCTGACCGTAACCGTCCGCTCCGCTAACGGTGCGCTCCCTGTGGAAGGTGCGCTGGTGACTGTTACCAAGGACGGAAGCATCATTGCCGTCACTACCTCCGATCTTTCGGGAAATACCGAGATATTGGAAATCATCACACCGCCAAAATCCGCATCCCTGACGCCGGGATTTGTGGGACTCCCATACGCCACGGTCTTCATCGAGGTTGACAAGGACGGCTTTTACAGCGGACAGTACATTGAGGTCCCCGTTTTCCCCGACATTCTCACCGTTCAGCCGGTGAATCTCCTTCCTTTGCCTGAGTTTTTTGCAGGCGACACTTCCGAAGGCACTCAATTTTTCGATGAAAGCGAGGGCTACGATCTGTGAATGCCATTCCCTTCCCCGTGATTCCTGAAACCATCACCGTCCATTTGGGTGCGCCTCAGTCGAATGCCGAAAACATCACCCTCTCCTTCCCCGACTACATTAAGAACGTAGCATCCAGCGAGATCTACCCCACATGGCCCGAAGCGGCTTTGCGGGCGAATATTTATGCCCAGATCTCCTTTGCCCTCAACCGTATTTACACCGAATTTTACCCCTCTCAAGGGTATGATTTCGACATCACCAACTCTACCGCCACCGATCAGTCTTTTGTGCGGGGGAGAGATATTTTCGAAAATATTTCCCAGATCGTAGATGAAATTTTCACCAGTTATATCCGCCGACAAGGGAGCATCGAGCCGCTGTTTGCCGCCTACTGCAACGGCACTACCACTACCTGCAATGGTCTGTCCCAATGGGGGACGGTTCCCCTTGCCGAGGAAGGGCTGGGGCCTTATGACATCCTCACCCGATTTTACGGAGAGGACATCGACATCGTGCAAAACGTGCCCGTAGAGAACATCGATCCTTCTCTCCCTGCGGTGACCTTGGAGTTGGGCTCGTCCGGTAACGAGGTGCGGGATTTACAGGTACGGCTCAACCGCATTTCCACCAACTATCCCGCCATTCCAAAAATCTATCCCGTGGACGGCATCTTCGGCAGAGAAACCGACGAAGCGGTGCGCACCTTCCAATCGGTCTTCGGGCTTACCCCCGACGGCATTGTAGGACGCGCCACATGGTATCGCATACTTTTCCTTTACAACGGCATCAAACGATTATCCGAGCTGACCTCTGAGGGAATCACCGCCGAGGAGGTCGAGCGGCAATTTGAAGAAACCGTAGGTCCCGGCTCTCCTCCCGGCAATGTACGGACGGTACAGTATTATCTGGCGGTGGTGGGCTATTTCAAGCAAGAAATCAACTCTCCCCCCATCAACGGCATCTATGACCAACCCACCGAAAATGCTGTTCGTGCATTTCAAACCGCCTACGGACTTCCCGTTACGGGAGTAGTGGATCTGGTCACATGGGAAAAGCTCTATGATGTGTATGTAGGTATTCTCGCCTCCCTCCCCGATTCCTTTTTCGAAAACATCGCCCCGCCCTTCCCCGGGATCCCCTTGCGCCCCGGCACATCGGGAGAAGAAGTCACGTTGATCCAGCAATATCTCAACACCATTGCATCAGTTTATCCCGAAGTCCCCACGGTAGAGGTGAGCGGATACTATGGGCCTGCCACGGTGGAAGCGGTACGGGCATTCCAGCGTTTGGTGGGTCTGCCCCCATCGGGAGTCACCTTTGCCACCACATGGCAGGCAATCGCCGACACTTGGGAGGATATTACCAAGGGCTTTCAGCGAAGCCAAGGACAATATCCCGGCGGCGAGATCGGCAATGATGAGAGTACAAATTGATGGAATGAAGGAGGAATATCCATGGATACCAGAGATAAACGGCTTGCCATTATTGAGATTCAACGCAACCTACGGGAACTAACCAATGGGGGATGGGAGATCATCTCCTTGGTTGCCGACGGCGTATACGGTTCCCGCACCCGAGAGGCAGTGCGACAATTCCAAACCATCGAATCCCTTCCCGTAACGGGAATCGTAGACGCCCTCACCTGGCGAGTGTTGCAAACGGCTGCCGACATTCAGCGAGGGGAACGTGCGCCCGCCACACCCATTTACCCGTGGAATCGCCCTCTCCCAAACGACACCACCATGGCAGGGGAGCGCACCGATCTGATTTATCTTGCCCAGTTAATGCTCAGAGAAAGTATCGCCTACGATTTCGAGCTCCCTCTCACGGGGGTATTGGATCAAGCCACTCAAAGAGCCCTTGCCGATTTTCAGCGGATCAACGGTCTGCCCAGCACAGGGATATTGGATCGAGCCACATGGAATGCCCTTGCCGATGCCTACAACAAATATCTGCCCCAAACGGGAGATCAGTAAGAATCTCTGCCATTTGCGAATGATCTCATTTGCAAATGGCAATACTCTCCCGGGATAGCATCCCTATCTGTTTATTCTCCCTCTATGGAGGTTCTATGAACCATTTTTCCCCCTCTGCCTCGTCGGTGCTCGACCGCGCCCACTCTTTCGCCTGCCAACTGGGACATACCTACATTGGTTCGGAGCATCTGCTTTTAGGGCTTCTTGCCGAGCGAGGCACTACCGCATGGGAATTTCTCACCCAGCGAGGTGTCACTCTCTCTGCCAGCCGCAATCTTATCATCGGTCTATCCGGGGTGGGCACCCCCAACGATCTGTCCAGCACCGATCTGACTCCCCGTATGCGCACCATCATTGAAGAAGCGGCATCTGAAGCCTCCAAGTGTCAGAGTTTGCTCATCGCCACCGAGCATCTGCTCCTTGCGCTCATCGGGCAAAGCCAATCGGTGGGGGCAGGGATCATCACCGCCCAAGGGGCATCGGTGAGCAGTATGAAAAGCGAATTGATCGCAAAGCTTCACCACCCGCCCGAATCGGCTCCTGCACGGAACAAACCCAAGCAAATGGGCGTACTGGAACGATACGGCAAAAATCTCACCATTACAGCCGGGCAAGATCCCATTATCGGCAGAGATATCGAGATCATGCGGCTGACTCAAATTTTGGTACGCAAAAACAAGAACAATCCTTGTCTGATCGGTGAACCGGGAGTAGGCAAAACCGCCATAGTGGAGGGACTCGCCGCAAGAATTTCGGCGGGCGCGGTCCCCGATCTCCTTCGGGGAAAACAGATTTATTCTTTGGAGCTGTCTTCTTTGATCGCAGGGGCAAAGTATCGGGGCGAATTTGAGGAAAGGATGCGTCAGGTGGTGGAAGAAGCGTCCGCCGACCCGTCCATTATTCTCTTTATCGATGAGCTTCACACGCTTATGGGGGCAGGCGGTGCCGAGGGAGCGGTAGATGGCGCCAATCTGTTAAAACCGGCATTAGCACGAGGAGTGATCCGTCTGATCGGTGCTACCACTCTGTCCGAATATCGAAAAATCGAAAAAGATGGGGCGTTGGAACGAAGATTTCAACCGATTTTGGTGAAAGAACCCTCTCCCGAAGAAGCACTTGCCATTTTGCGGGGAACACGGGAGAGCTTTGAGTCCCATCACCGCCTTCGAATCACCGATGATGCTCTTTGCGCGGCGGTAGAACTGTCTGTACGCTATCTCCCCGACCGCCGTCTGCCCGACAAGGCACTGGATCTCATTGACGAGGCGGCGGCTTGCGCCCGTGTCAATGCCGCCGTTATTCCAGATGCTCTGCGAGAGTTGGAGCAACGGCTTGCGCATCTCAATGAGGAAAAAGAACTTGCCATTCGCAAGCAGGATTTTGAATCGGCTGCAGATCTGCGAGAGCAGGAGATCGAAACCAAACAAGCGCTTAGCGATGCACGCCGGCAATGGGAGCTGACCCTCTCCTCTGCTCCGTCAGTGATCGATCGCCAAGAAATCATCCGCCGTGTGGAGGAGCAAACGGGGATTCCCATCCCTTCATCAGTGCATACCGTTCCTACACGATCGCTGGAGGAACGGTTACAAGAAGCCATTGTGGGGCAAGATGCCGCCATTTCTGCTATTTCTGCCGCTATCCGCCGAAGTCAAGCCGGACTTCTCCCCGAAGGAAGACCTGCAGGCAGTTTTCTCTTTGCAGGACCGTCGGGCGTAGGAAAAACCGAACTGGCAAGAGCGCTCTCCGAAGCGCTGTTCGGCGGTTCCCATGGATTGATTCGGCTGGATTTATCGGAATATCGGGAAGCTCACAGCATCGCACGGCTCATCGGTGCCCCTCCCGGTTATGTTGGATATGAGGAGGGCGGACTGCTCACCGAAAAGATTCGCCGTACCCCCTATGCGGTGGTGCTGTTTGACGGACTGGAAAAGGCACATCCCGATCTACGTTCTCTGCTGCTGCAAATATTAGATGAGGGATCTCTCACCGATTCCGCAGGGCGGCGCGCCGATTTTTCCAATGCCTATGTGATCATCACCTCAGGGATGTCCGCCACCAATACTGTGGGAGGAAAGACCGTAGGATTTTTGGCAAGTGACACCCATCGTCCGCCTACCCAGCAAGCCCTCAGCAAACAGTTTCCGTCTGAATTGCTTTCTCGCATTGATGAAGTCATCGCTTTCCGTCCTTTGGAGAGAGGGGATCTTCATGAAATCGCATCTCGCCAGCTTTTTTCGTTGGCAGAGCGCCTCGACAAACGGCTGACACTAGATTGGGAGAATGATGTGCCGTGGAAAATTGCCGACAAAGCACTGGAGGCCCACGGCGGTGCGAGAGAGATTCGTTCTATCCTCCGACGGGAGATCGAAGATCGGCTGGCATCTCTGCTCCTTTCCTCCACACCGCCCACGGAGGTTCGCCTTACCGTAAACCAAGGAGAAATCCACCCTATCCCCACATTTCCCACACTTTTGCCCGAAAACAGTGATTCTTTTCAGTCAAATTCGTAACAAAACTGCCAATCTTAAATTTTTTCAAAAAAAACCCTTGACAAATGCGAATCTTTGTGTTATGATAGTGGAGCGTTATGAATACGCCCCTGTAGCTCAGTTGGTAGAGCATTTGACTTTTAATCAAAGGGTCTGGAGTTCGAGTCTCCACAGGAGCACCAAGAAAAAAGCACTGCATAGCAGTGCTTTTTTCAATATTATTGGTTTCTTCCTCTTTTGCTCCCAGCAAAAGAGTTTTTTCTTTTCAAACCTCCTATCCTCCTCTTGACAATAGTTGTAAAACATGGTATAATAATCACAAGATTAGATGTAACCGTATATGAATTTTACAAAAATATCTCGACAGCAACACAACCGTCACAAGGAGGGATCCCATGAAAGACAAAGCGCAGATAGCTATCGGCATATCCGATCAGCTCGCCTATGCCCTGTTCCTGCCCCTTGCAAACTATGTCGGCGGAGTTGTGGGCACAATTTGCCGAAATTGGCTCGCCTTCTTTTGGCAAATTTATTTTTCAAATGTTCCCATGTTGGCAGCAGCATTGATTATTTATCCTATTATCTGGACGCTTTCCCTGCTGATTCCCTTCGCCATGATCTATCTTCTCTTTCGGCGCGCCGTTCCCAACCACTATCTGCCCTCGGATGAGCCGAGTTTGTGGTGCAGAAGCGCCCTGCAACTGATCCTGCCGGGGGAGCTTATCCGTTTTCTTCTCTGCCTTTCTCTCAGGCGCAATATGGTGCGCTTCGCCCTATTCCCATCCAATCTGTTTGATTTGTTCTATTTGCCGTCCGCGGGGAGAAGTGAAGCAGTCCTCCAAGAGGGCACATACATTTTACAGGACTTTGCTGTCTACGCGCTGATTTATCTACTTTATTTCGCTCTTTATCTCACCGTGATTTTGCTGATCTACCGCCGTTTTTGGAAGGTGGGCAAAGAAGAACGGGAGGACTTGTTCATCCGCACCTGATCGTTATTTTCTTAACTTTTGACACAGAGAGGTATTTTCATGGTACAAGCGATCATTATGGCGATAGAGCTCTATCTGATCTTTCTGTTTGTTCGATTCATCTACCGCTGGATTCTCTATCTCCGCAGACTCTCCGCGCTGAAAAAGCAGTTCAAACAACTTTCTAAACAGGGGATTGCCGTCACTTATAAGCGCACAATTCGAGAAATCGTGTTCGCCAAAAAAGGAGCTGTGGACCTCGTCCTTGCCAAAGACGGCAAGCAATACGGCGTCGCGCTACTGACTCACCGCCTGTCTATGGGGCGATGGAATATTGAAAAAACACGCCGTCACTATTATTTCGAAATCTATATGCCCACTGTATTTTACCGTCTCAACAACAGCTCCGAAAACATCCCCGATCACGTGAAGGATTTCGGTAGAGAACAGCAAGCACGCCGCGAGCTGATGGAGTTTGCACCCTCAGTGCAAGGCTATGACAAGCTGTTTTTGCTGGTCTACCCCCTCCCCCACTATCTCACCTACACCGAAACCCGTTACACGCACCTGCACAGCGGGGATAAAATCGGTGAGTTTGAAATAATCTCTGCCGACCGATTGCCCCATCTGTTTGACTACCCCCTCAAAACCCGCCCAAAATGGGCCCCTTTTTTTGCGTTGTTCACAGCCCATTCACAACAATTCATCCAATCTATGCTATAATAAAAATAGATAACTATGCTATTAACAGGAGGCCATAAATGAAACGATTGTTGACCCTATTGCTTGCAGGTCTGACCTGCCTGACCGCTTGTAAAAGCAAAGTGCCTGCTGTCACTACTCCCCGCGACACAGCAATCACCGTTCAAAGCGAGCAGCCGTCCTCAAAGCCCGAAACCGTAGATTTCAGTCCCATGTTTGCGCCCAAAGAACGGAACAAAAATGCCAAGATAAATGAACTTACTCCCGATGGCAAATACATCACCGGCAACTACACCACCGTGGATACCGAAACAGTACAGAAATATCCCCGCCTGACCAATCAGCCCACTCTCTATCTGGAATTCCCCAACGGAAAGAATCTGTCCTCGGTACAGCATCAAATCTACTCCCCTGCCACCTACACCTTTGTGGATGAATACGTGGAAGACTGCTACTATAATCTTCCCTTGCAGATCAAAGGGCGCGGCAACGCATCCTGGGGTCTGACACAAAAGGCGTACGGTTTAAAACTGGATGAAAAAGCCGACTTTTTAGATATGGGCGCCGCCAAGAAATGGGTTCTGATCTCGGTGGGCAGCGATATGTCCATGATGCGTAATTACCTCACCCAAAAATTAGCGGCGGCGATGGGTCTGCCCTATACCTGCGAAAACGAATACTTGGACGTTGTAGTCAACGGCGAGTATAAGGGCACATGGGTGCTTACCGAAAAGATCCAGATCCACGAGGAGCGTGTGGATATTTCCGAAGACACGGGCGTGCTCTTTGAGATCGAAATGACCTACCGCCACACTTGCGATGTGTGCGTAACCTTAAATTCCGGCGGCAATGTACATCTGACTTTGCAGGAATACAAGGGCCTTGACGTAGAGGACATGACCCGCAATCAAAAAATTGCGGCGCAACGGGAATTAAAAGCCTATTTTGATCCCCTCAATGCGGCAATTTACAACACCACCTCTTCCATAAAGGAACTGTCCAAATACATTGACATCGATTCCTTTGTCAACTGGTATCTCCTCAACGAGCTGACCCGCAATTACGACTCCCAGTTTGTCACCAGCTGTTACTGCTTCATCGGCGATGACGGCAAGCTCTACATGGGACCCGTGTGGGATTTTGACTCCTGCTACGGCAATCAGAGTGACGTGATCGACGGCTATCATGTCAAAAACGCCCCCTGGTACACCGCACTGCTGGACAACAAAGAATTCAAGGATCTTGCAGACAAGCGTTGGACCGAGATTCGTGAAAACGGACTCTTGGATGCCTTCTACAACGCCATCGGACAGACTGCCATTCGCATTGCTCAATCAGAGAAGTTGAACCACACTCTCTATCCTACCGTTGCCTACCGTAACGAGCCCTTTGACGATGCAGTTGCCTATTTCGAGTATTGGTTGGAAGCCCGCATAGAATGGATGGACGGTCAATTCCTTCTGCCCAATCCGCCCTTCTACGTTCCGCCCGTCACCACAACTGCCCAAACTACCCGTCCCAGACCTAAGCCCAGAGCGAACTGACTTCTCAATTATTCACATTTCGTTCACAACAAACGCTGCAATTTATGGTATAATATGATAAAGAATTCTGCACTTGTTTAGGAGGATTACATATGAAGCGTATTTTAATTTTGCTACTTGCTGGACTTACCTGCCTGACGGCTTGCCAAAGTAAAACACCTCACAACTCCGACACCTCCAATACTACCGTATCCGTCAACGGCGATACTACAAAAAAACCTACCTCAACTGCAGATCTTAGCCCTTTGTTTGCGCCTGCAGAACGGGAGGGCAAGGTCAAGGTCAACGAGTTCACGCTAGACGGCGAGTACGTCACCGGCAACTACACCACAGTCAGCGGCGAAACTGTACAAAAATATCCCCGTCTGACCAATCTTCCCACCTTGTATCTGGATTTTCCCGACAACAGAGACCTGTCGGACGTCCGCCACGGTCAGTATGAACCCGCCACCTACACTTTCGTGGACGAATACGTAGAATACAGCTACTACAATCTCCCTCTGGAGATCAAGGGACGCGGCAACTATTCCTGGTCCTTTGCGCAAAAGCCTTATTCCATCAAGTTGGGTGAAAAAGCCGACTTCCTGGGCATGGGCGCCGCGAAAAAGTGGACGCTCATCACCGTTTCCAGTGACAAGTCCATGATGCACAACTACCTCACTCAGAAGATGGCAGCGGCAATGGGTCTGCCCTACACTTGTGAAAACGAGTATGTGGATGTGGTAGTCAACGGCGAATACAGAGGCACTTGGGTACTGACCGAACGAATTCAGATCCATGAGGAGCGCATTGACATTTCCGAAGATACGGGTGTACTCTTCGAGATCGAGATGGTTTACCGCCACTCTTGCGATACTTGTGTAGTTCTGTATGAAAACAAAGGTAACCCCTCCAATTCCGTCCATCTGACCCTGCAGGAATACAAGGGAATTGAAATAGAGGATCTGACACGCGAACAGAAAGCTACCGCCAAAAAAGAAATGGAAGCCTATTTCAAACCACTGAACGCGGCAATCTACAATACCAAATCATCCATAAAAGAACTGTCCAAGTATATTGACATCGATTCTTTTATCAACTGGTATCTGCTCAACGAAATGACCCGTAACTACGACTCTCAGTTCGTTACCAGCTGTTACTGCTTCATCGGCGATGACAACCGTCTGTATATGAGTCCCGTATGGGATTTCGATACCTGCTACGGCACTCAGGACTCTACCATCGATGGCTATCGCGTGAGAAACGCTCCTTGGTACACTGCCCTGCTGGACAACTACGAATTCTTCAAGCTGACGCAGAAGCGTTGGACAGAGATCCGTGAAAACGGCCTCATCGATGCTTTCTGCAATTCTATCGGACAGACTGCGAAGCGTATTGCACAGTCTGAGGTACTCAATCACACCCTCTATCCCAACGCCGAGATTCGCAATGACACCTTCGAAGGTGCGGTCGAATACTTCGAGTATTGGTTGGAAAGCCGCATTGAGTGGATGGACGGCGAATTCCTGATTGAGGATTCCCCCATTGCACCTCCTCCCGTGACTACCCAACCGAAACCCGGTGCAACCCGTCCCAGACCGAAAAAATAATCGCATTTATATTTTCTAACAAACAAAGCACCCTTTCATCCGAAAGGGTGCTTTTGTTTTGGAAAGACAACTTATTTCTTTTTAGTCTTCTTTTCAGTTTCGGTCTTCTCGTCTGCATCATCGTTCTTTTCTGCAGGTGCTACATAGCCCTTGGTTGCAGATGCGGGAACGTCAACGCTGCGGATAGCAGTCTTGAGAATGCGAAGTCTGGTGCAATCACGGCTGGTTTCGATTACACAAGTTTCATCCTTGATGCTAACTACTCTGCCGATGATACCACCGATAGTAGTGATTTCGTCGCCTACCATCAGGTTATCACGCATTGCGGCATCTTCTCTTTCCTTCTTCTTCTGAGGACGAAGCATAAAGAAATACATCAGTACCAGCATACCAACCATGATGAAAATGGAAATCATGGAGCTCATCTGATTGGGATCAGTAGTATTTGCCAGCATAGCAATAAAATTCATTGGTTCAATCTCCTTTGAAAAATACATTACCCTTCTATTATACAAGAAGGAATTATAAAAAGCAAGTCCTAAATGTGAATTTTTTCCCTCTCCCCACGATTAACGGGAAAGTTTATTGATATTCTTATTGGAACCGATGAGAGTGATAATATCATTCTTCAAAAATACACGGTCGGGCATGGGGGCGATGTTGATCTTGCCGCTGCCGTCCTCGTTGATGGCGATGATATTTACCCCATATTTACGGCGGACATTCAGCTCAATGATGGTTTTTCCCACCCATGTAGCCGGAACACGCTCTTCCACAATGGAATAATCCTCGGAATAGCGGAGATATTCAAACACATCTTGTTTATCCAAGGTGTGCGCCAATTTTTCGCCCATATCTCGCTCGGGGAAGACGATCATATCTACACCGATCTTTTCCAGAACCTTACATTCCAGTTCGGAGCAGGCTCTGGCAACGATTTTTTTGATGCCCATATCTTTCAACAGAATGGTCAGGAGAATGGTATTGTTAATCTCCCCGGGGAAGCTGATAATGGCGGTATCGTAGGAGGTCACGCCTGCTTTGCGAAGCACCGCCTCGCTCATGGGATCGCCAATAATGGCATCGGTGGTGATGTCTGCCACGCGGCGTACCGCTTCATCATCGGGATCGATGACCATCACTTGATGGCCGTTCTGCTCCAGAGTTATAGCAACCGTCTGACCGAAGGGATCCAGTCCGAATACAACAAATGATTTCATATGATTCCACACTCACTTTCAAAAATCGATTTAGATAGCTCTGCTCATCCTACAGGAAACACAGTTTCGGGATACTCTACGATCCGTGCGGAGTGAGCATTGCGAATGGCGAGGGAGTAGATAATGGTGAGGATTCCTACCCTGCCCATATACATTAACAAAATTACCACGCATCTGCCAAAGAGATTCAGCAGGGGGGACACATTCAGAGAAAGTCCCACAGTAGCATACGCAGAGGAGGTTTCGTAAACAGCATCCATAAAGCCGATATTACAGCCGGCCGACAGCAGAATGGCCGACCCGAATGCACAGGCAATTCCGATGGTTACGATGGTCATTGCCCGCAAAACCGTATCTTTGGAAATGGTTCTATGCATGATCACGATCTGTTCTCTGCCTCTTGCAATCTGAATGACCGAACAGATCAGAAGTCCCACAGTGCCTACCTTGATACCGCCTGCGGTAGAGCCCGATGCACCGCCGATGAGCATCAGCGAAATGGATGCCACCTTGCCTGCATCGCTCATGGCAGCATTATCAAATGCTGAAAATCCTGCGGTACGCAGGGAGATGGAATGGAAAAAGGCGGCACACAGTTTTTTCCCTGTGGGAAGACCTGCAAGAGCGTGATCCCACTCCAAGACGAGGGTGATCAAAAATCCCCACGCCAGCAGAATCGCCGACAGGATCAATACAAACCGCGTATAGACACCCAAACGGTCGCGTCTGCCCGTAATATCCGAGGATGCGCTTTGCATGGATTTCGCCCATACATGACCTCGCTTCTTTCGTACCAGATGAAAGAGCTTCTGAATTTTGCAAACGATAAAATCAAACAGATCGCTCCAGACAATGAAGCCGATTCCGCCGAAGACCACCAAAAAGGAAAGGGTGGGCATCACAATGGGATCGTCCACAAAAGCGGTCATACTGAAGCCGCCGTTGTAATCGCCCAAAATATCAAATCCTGCATTGCAAAATGCCGATATAGAATGAAAAACACTTTTGAATAGTCCGTCTTTCCAGCCGAAAATGGGAACAAACCGCAGAGCAAGGAGCGATGCCCCCAAGCCTTCCACCGCAAATGTGCCAATGAGCAGGCGTTTCATAAAGCCCCCCGACACATCCTCAGCCGAGGAAAGCCCCAAGGATTCGGTAACCAAGCGGTTTTCCCGAGGTGTTACACTACGTCGAAGGAGTTTCGCCATAAGCATTGCAACCGACATAAAACCCAGACCGCCAATTTGGATCATCAAGAGGATCACCGTTTGTCCAAAGGTGCTCCAATGAGTGAGGGTGTCATACACCACAAGACCGGTGACACAGGTTGCGCTGGTAGCGGTGAATGCCGCTGCCGAGAGCGGAGTAAACTTTCCGCTTTGGGAGGAGATGGGCAGGGTCAAGAGTATAGTGCCTGCCAAAATAATGGCGGCAAACCCCAGTGCCAAAACTGCTGCAGGAGAAAGATGTTTACGGAAAGACTTGCCGTAAGCGGTATCCTTTTTCTGCGCTACAAAAGGATTATAGAAGTAGCCGTTCATCTTGACACCACTGCCTCAGCAGCCATTTTCTGCCGAAATTGCAGATATTCTTCCTTGACAATTGAGCAAATGGCGATATCCCGATAGACGCCCTTTATAAGCATGGATTGACGAAGCACACCCTCATAAGTGAGTCCGCATCGCTCCATAACCCGTCGGGATGGTGTGTTTTCTACCATATATCTTCCTTCCACACGATTCAGCCCCAATTCTTCGAAGCCGTATTCCAAGACTCTCATCACCGATTCGGTGGCATAGCCTCTGCCGTGTCGGGTAGGATTGAGCACGTAGCCGATCTCGCCCACACGGTTTTGCAGATCCAGTTTCGTAAATCCGCAAGTGCCGATCATTCTGCCGCTGGATCGCTCCACGATTGCCCAATCGAAAAACTGTCCCTTTCGATACAGCCGCGCGATCATGCCTAAATAGTTTCTTGTATATTCCGGAGAGGGGTGAGGCGTCCAAACCAAATAGCGGCTGGTGTCCGCCCGTCTTGCATAGTCGTACATATCCGCAAAATCCGACCGCTCCATGGGACGCAAAAGCAATCTGGCAGTATGCAACTGGGGAAGGATTTTAGGTGAGTTCCAATATCGAAGCATTGTCTACTCCATTCTGATGATTCATCACTAATTGTTAATCAGTATAGCACAGTTTCAATAAAATTGCAAGAATCCATCGACTTTTTTTCAGATAAATCTTGCAAAACGCCAAGGGATGTGATAGAATATATAGTATACTGTTTTTCATGGATCGAAGACAAGGAGCTATCATGCACATTTCATTTATCGGAAGCGGAAACATGACCTCTGCCATCGTTTCGGGTCTAATTCAAAGCGGACGGGATCTTGGTAATCTGTGTTTTTATGATCACACCCCTCAAAAATACGCTTCTTTTCTGGAACATGGCGCTCACGGTGCCGCCTCTCTGAAAGATGCGCTCACCTGGGGCGAGTTGATCGTACTTGCAATCAAACCGCAACACTTTGCCGGATTGTATCAAGAGATTTACGCTGCCGATGTTGCCTTGTGCGGAAAAACCTTGATTTCCATTGCCGCAGGCATCACCATCGCTTCCATGGAAAATGCGCTGGGCGCACTTCCCATCATCCGTGCCATGCCCAACACCCCTTTGCAGGTCGGCATGGGCATCACCGCACTTTGTAAAAACCATCGTGTCAGCGATGAGGTGTGGGAGGTTGCCAAGGATTTGTTTGCCGTATCCGGCGAGGTGATCATTCTCCCCGAGGAGGCAATCCCTGCTATTATCCCCCTGACCGGCAGTTCTCCTGCCTATGTCTTCCGCTTCATCCAAGCTATCGCCGACGGTGCTGTGGAAACCGCCCCTTATTTATCTGAAGAAGAACGCATTCGTCTTGCCGCCGAGGCAGTTTTAGGCTCTGCCGCATTACTTCTCCGGGACGGACGCTCCCCCGAAGCCCTCATTCGTGCAGTCACCTCCCCCAGGGGAACTACCGAAGCCGCCAACCGCGTGTTTGAGGCAGGTGGATTTGCTCCCCTCGTGTCAGATGCAATGGAAGCTTGCTACAACCGCGCCGTCGAACTGTCCAAGCTTTGAGGTCGGCTTCTATTCATACCAAAAACAACATATAATTGGTAGAAAAACTCCCAAGGAGTATTCTGCCATGAAAAAACAACCGCTGTCATCTGGATTTGCAAAACTAAAACAAGCAGAACCCCTCCCTGCCCTCATTTTCGGCTATTTGTGGGGAGTGCTGTTCAGCTTTATCCACTCCCTTGCGACCGATTTTACTCCCTCGTGGAGTCTGCATCCCACGCCCATTTGGAATGCCTTTCTTGCATCTGCCGCTACAGAGATTCCTTTCTGGGCACTTTGCACCCTACTGGGATTCTGTCAGTTTCCCCGTTTATCTTTGCTCCCCATCCTCTTTCGCTCTTTTCTTTGGGGCTACGGCAGTTTTCAGGTCTATCTTGCCGCAGGAAAAAGCACCCTATATTTTTTGTACGTATGGGGATGCGCCCTTACCCTTCTCCCCCTCGCCTGTCTGACCAAACTGTCCATGTTCCACAGTGCTTCCCCTAAACGGTTGACAGGGAGTGATCATCTTCGATATCTTTATCAGTGCCTCTATTTTTGGGGGCTGACGATTATTATATTATTATTTCGCGGCACCGCAAATCATTTTCTATGCTGAGCCGCAAATCAACGGCAGTATTGCCAAGGAGGTACACTAAATTGAGTAGATACGACGACCGTCCCAATTTTGACGATCTGGAAGAAAAACCTACGAAAAAACGCAAAAAATTCAACATTTTCGATGTGCTGTACAGCAGAGAAAAGCAAGAGGATGATCCCGGCGACAGAGATGCCGAGAGAAACTTAAAATTCTTTTTCAAACTGATGAGCCGCAACACCCGCAGATTTTTCTCTCTGAATCTTTTGCTGGTCTTCTGCAACTTCCCCATCTTCTTCTTGATGCTGGCATTCAGCCAAAATCTGCATAAGATCGCTCTTGCCCCTGCCAATGCCATCGCGGCTCCCATTTACGGCGCATCCCTGTTCGGTGCTTCCTCGCCCGTATCCTCTGCCATGTACGGTTTATACGGTGTCAGCACACCCTTCTCCTATTGGACGCCTGCCGCACTTACGGTACTGATCATCGGCATTGTTCTGCTTCTGATCACCTTCGGTCTGACCATGATCGCAATCACCTACATTCTGCGTAACATCGTCAGAGGCGAAATGATCTTTATGTGGCAGGACTGGTGGTATTCCATTAAGCGTAATCTCCGTCAAGGCTTGATCCTGGGCATTCTGGACCTCGTATTCATCGGTCTTTTGCTCTACGACATCTATTTCTTCTATCTGAATCTCGCCTATTTGTGGGCAGTGGTAGGCTTCTGGGCAAGCATTGTCATCTTCCTGTTCTATTTCTCCATGCGCTTCTACACCTATCTGCAAGCCCTCACCTTTGATCTTTCCATTTACAAGATTTTCAAAAACGCCTTTATCTTCAGCATTCTGGGTCTGAAACGCAACATTTTGGCATCATTGGGTATTATTATCGCAATAATCCTCAACTATACCGTGATGTTGATGCTTATGCCCGTCGGCATTTTGCTCCCCTTCATGTACACCTCCGCCCTGTGCGCATTTATGGGAATCTACGCTGCATGGCCTGTAATCAAGAAATATATGATCGACCGCTATGACCATCCTGCAGAAGAAGAGGATGATGAAGAGATCGAAGAAGAGGAAGACGATGATGCAATGACGAGCGCCGAATGATTCGTCAAAATGCATAAATTTGTGTACAAATAGTAAATTTCAAAAAATCCCTCTTCCATTTTAGGGACCATTGTGCTATAATCATGAAAGTTGCGCTATTCCCCTTTATTTAGCTGAAGGGAAATAACGATACGGACAGTTTCGGTCCTCATTTTAATAAATTAAGTTGAAACCAAAGGAGCATTTCAAAAATGAAACGCAGATTGACCGCGGTCACCGCCGCATTGCTCGCCGCAACCATGCTCACCGGCTGCAGCGCTTACAGCAACCCCAAGAAGTACGTAACCGTGCCTTCTCTCAACGAGCTGTCCATCAGCCAGGCTGAGATCAACAAAAAGAAGCAGGAACAGATCGATTCTCTGCTGGAACAAAACCGCAAGCCCGATTACAAGGAAGTAAAAGAGACTGCCAAGAAGGGCGACCAGGTTAAGATCGACTACGAAGGCAAGCCCACTGACAGCTCTGTAAAGCTCACCGATGAAACCCTCAAGGGTATGAAGGCAGAAGGCTACGAACTGGTTCTCGGCTCCAATTCCTTCATCGGCGCATACTCCGACAAGGACGGCAAGGAAACCCATAAGGGCTTTGAAGATCAGATCATCGAAAAGAATGCTAAAGCAGGCGACAAGTTCGATATCATCGTTAAGTTCCCCGATAAGTATCAGACCGCTGCACTGCAGGGCGTAGAAGTAAAATTCTCCGTAACCGTACATACCGTTTCCCGTCTGTCCGTATCCGATGACACTCTCATCGAAGTAGGCTTCGAATTCGAGGAAATCAAGACCGAGTCCGAAGATAAGACCGAGAACGAGAACGCAGGCGGCTCTGAAAGCAAGTCCGCAGGCGCAACCACCACTACCGGTTCCGCTTCTACCAACAATAAGCCCGAGTTGGATGACGACAAGGATACCACCAAGAAGTTCACTGATCTGTTCAAGGCCGGCAAGTTCAATATCGACTTTGCTAAGGATGCAGACGATGCTAAGTTCAACACCATCTTCAAGGTAGCTGATTACCGCGATCTGTTCAAGGGTGCTAACCTGTATCAGGAATTCACCAAGGAAGTAACCATTCCCAAGGATGTTGATTCCAAGTTCAAGGATTGGGCTGAAAAGACCATCAAGATCAAGTTCACCGTTAACTCCGCAACCATTCTCCCTGAGTGGAACGACGAGCTGGTAAAGAAGATCTCCAGCGAAGCTTACACCACCGTTGCTGCTTACGAAGAAATTCTGCTGAATGATATCAAGATCGACCTCGCTCTCTCCGCAGTTGAAGCTGCTGCAAAGTATGACGGCTATCCCAAGGCTGAAGCTAAGAAGCTGTACGAGCAGTATGTAAAGCAGCTGGTAGAAAACAAGATCGGCAAGAGCTTGGATGAAGTTTCCAACAAGGATCTGAAGAAGCTGATCACTGACGCTGAATACGAAGAAATCTACGCTTCCGCAGCAACTCAGGCAATCGCTTCCGTAAAGAGCCGTCTGCTCATCGAATACCTCTGCGAAGAACTGGGCGTAAAGCTGTCCAAGAAGGAGTACAAGGCTGAGCTGGAAGATACCTTCAAGGAATATCAGGCTGATGCCAGCATGATGTACTACTACTACCAGTACTACGGTGTAATGTTCACCACCGCATCTGATATGGAAACCTACTTCGGTAAGGAATCCATGGAACTGCAGTTCAAGACCAACAAGATGTCTGAAGAACTGGTTAAG
>JAZRIH010000134.1:0-12447 GCA_045645175.1 Eubacteriales bacterium
GGTGGGGGAAGGAGATGCGGACAGCAAACGGGGATGGAGAAGGATCCAAAGGATGCAGACAAATGCGCTGACCGCTGCACAGAGAAGGAAAATGGTCTTCCAGGAGATCAGTTTCAGCAACAGAGGACAGAGAAGATAGAGCGCAACGGTTGCAAAGGAGGAGCCCCAGGATACTCGTACCGCTCCGTAGCCATATTCGCCGTCGGTGAGATGGGTGGACATAATACGGACGATGGGCGGCCAAAGGAGAGAGTGCGCAAATCCGTTGATACACCAGATGGCAGTCATAACGGGGATGGCGGGGGCAACAGGGAGGGCAAGATTGCAAAGCGTGGCAAGGGCAAGGCCTGCAGTGAGGAGTGCCGGAGCAGGGAGTTTGTCTCCGATGATGCCGCTGAGTATCTGTCCGATACCGTAAGTGACGGTCAGTCCGGTGAGGACGATGGCAAGTGCAGTTTTGGGTGCGTTCAGGTCTGCGCAGATTTTGACCAGCATGACAGAAAAATTGATGCGGGTAAAGTAACTGGCGAAATAGACAGCGGTCAACAGCCACACGATTTTGCGGGCACGGATGCTGATGGGAGTTGATGAATGTTTCATAAGAGCCTCTTTGATTAAGATGGATTCATTATAGTCTAATGGGCGGGCATTGTCAAGAGGGTTTTTGATAGGAAAAAGCAGGAGATTTCTCTCCTGCTTTGTAAGATTAGTTTTCGGACAGACAAAGTGCCACAAGATCCTCTACTTTTGCGGTTGCCAGACACTCCACCGTATCTGCGGCGCCGTAGTAGATCTTCACCTCTCCGTCGGGCTCCAAGATCATGCCGCCGGGGAAGATGACATGGGTGCGGAAGCCTTCGTCGGTTTCCCAGGGGAGTTCGGGAGCAATCAGAGGCTGTTTATACAGTCCAATCACCTTGGAAGGGTCATTGAGATCCAGCAGAGCAATGCCGGCATAATAGCATTTTTGCCAGCGATCCTCCCAACCGTTCTTGCCGCGGGAATTGTCGCGGATCACGCTGTGGAAGGCGATGAGCCAGCCCTTGTCGGTCTTGATGGGAGGTGCGCCGGGTCCGATCTTGTCATTGGCAAAGGGAATATCCTCAACCCCCATTACCAGCTTGGTATTGCCCCAGAACTTCAGATCGGGGGATTCGCTGTACCAAAGATCGAAGCGATCTCTGCCGCGGGAATAGACAGGCATGGGACGTTCCAATCGAGCATAGTTGCCGTTGATCTTCTCTGGGAAGAGCACCATATTGCGGTTGTCGGGAGCGGAAAGGGAGAGGATATCAAAGGTTTCGAAATCCTCGGTAACAGCAATTCCCCCACGGATGCCGTGACGGGTGTCCATGGCAAAGCAGACGTAGACTTTGCCGTCCATGACCGTGAGTCGGGGATCGTATACTCTGCCGATTTCTTCATCTTTCATGGCAAAGCAAGGTTTGTCCGAGGCAGTCCAATGGATGCCATCCGTGGAGCGTGCGAGTCCCATATTGGTGCCGCGCAGGATATGATTGTCGTAATCACCATAATCGTTGCGGAAGAGCATTACATATTCGCCATCTACCTTAGCAACGCCGGCGTTGAAGATCAAGGCGGCATTGTAGGGGATATCGTCCTTGGTCAAGACAGGTTTATCCAATTTGTGAATGCAGGGTGCGCTGGAAAATGTTGTTTGAATCATAATTCTACTTCCTTTATAATAGATTTGGTTTGAGAGCGTGGATACTGACAGGGGATGATTGACTTTTCATAAAAAATCTAAAATGAAGTTAGATTTATTATAATCTATTCAACGGGTATTGTCAAGCGTTTGGTGGGTAGCAAATAAAAAACTCCCCTTTGGGGGAGTTTTTATAGTTATCGCATTTCTTTAAAGATCGGTTGGGTGGGGGAAACAAGCTTGTTCTGGGATTTGCGGAATTGCTCGGGAGAAATACCGAAATAATCCTTGAACGCATTGGAGAAATAAGCGGCGCTGTTGAAGCCCGACTGATCGGCGATCTCCTTGATGGACAGATCGGAGAGCTTCAGCAGGCTTACCGAGAACTCCAAGCGCAGTTTCTGCACATAAGAGCAGAATTTAATGCCGGTCTGTTTCTTGAAGTATTCGCTGAAATAGTTGGGAGTCAGATGCACGATGTTCGCTACTTCATCAATGGTGATGGAATCGCGGTAGTGATTGCGGATATAGAGTACCGCCTCCTGAATGGGAGAATAGTGTTCTGCAGTAGGATTGCTGTTGCAGGTAGTATTGTTACCGGATTCGCGAAGAATAAGAATACAAAGATTGGTGATGGTAGAGCGGATAAATTCCTCTCTGCCGAATCCGTTTTTCTTATATTCTTGAGTCAAATGCTCAAAAATCGCGCGGAAGGAATCCTGATTGGAGCTGATCGATATTGTGGAGGTGGTCAGCTTACTGCGAATGGTGGGAGGAAGGATGAGATCGGAGAAGCGGATGTTATAAATGACCAACGGATCCTCTTCGTTGACATTCAAATAGCTATGGAAATCTACGGGAGAAAGCAACGCCATGAATCCGGGACCGATAGAGAAGGATTCGCCGTTGATGATTTGAGTAGCATGACCGCTTTGAATAAATTCAAGTTCATAAAAATCATGCCAATGCAAGGGATAATCCTCGGTAATGCGGTTGACAAGAATGTCGAAAAACATATCCTGACCGAAGAAGTCGGATTGTGTACGATGAGTCGATTTTGCGGATTCCATGTAGTTACCTCTGTTTTTTTGCAGATTTGTACTCTTTTACATATTACTTCTATATTATATATGATTCTTTTTAAAAAATCAATGGTAAAATCGAACACAACAATCGATTTTACCAAAATGCATACAATTTTTCTACTTTTTACAAAATAAGCTGAAGAAGCACGCGAAAAATGGAATAAAATGGGTGTGTCTTTGTGAATGTGTAATAAATTTAACCGGATGAATGTGACAAGTTGACGAAAACATACAGTTTGGAGCAGAACGGTTGACGGAAGGGGAAAATTTTGGTATAATCATTGTAGAATTTTATAATTACCCCGAGGATCGTTTATCTCGGGATGATGGAGGTAATCAAATGAGCATTCCAAGACCTGAATATCCCCGTCCGCAACTGGTACGAGAGGACTTTATCAATCTCAACGGCACGTGGGAGTTTGAGATCGACAACGCAATGGTAGGCTTTGCGAAAAAGTATCAGAATCGCCCCAATTTGACGGGTGAGATCACGGTACCGTTCTGTCCTGAAAGTAAGCTGTCGGGCATCGGCAATGTGGACTACATGAACTGCGTATGGTATCGCCGCCGTCTGGACATTCCCGCTCAGTGGAAGGGTAAGACCGTGCTGGTACACTTCGGTGCGGTGGATTACTTTGCCCGTGTATGGGTCAACGGCAAATTCGTGGGCGAGCATAGAGGCGGTTACACTCCCTTCTCGGTAGACGTGACCCCTGCTTTGCAGGAAGGCGAGAACTACATCGTTCTTTGTGCCGAGGATGACACCAAGGGCGGTCATCAGCCTGTGGGCAAGCAGTCCCAATGGTACTATTCTGCCGGCTGTTCTTACACCCGTACCACCGGTATCTGGCAGACCGTATTCATGGAAGCGGTGGATCGCTACTATGTGACCAACATCAAGACGGTGACCGATATCGAAACCGTATCTGCAGAGCTGACGATTTCTCTGAATAAGTACGCAGTAGGTTGCAGAGTGACCGCTGAAGCGTATTTCAACGGCATTCCCATGGGCATCGGCTCTACCGTAGTCAATGCCATGAACTGCGTGATCAATCTGCCCCTGATGGAAAAGCATCTGTGGGACGTGGGAGAGGGCAATCTGTATGATCTGAAGCTCACCGTGGAAAAGGACGGCGTGATCTACGATACCGTTACCTCTTACTTCGGTCTGCGCTCGGTTGCGCTGACCAACCGCAAGTTCCTCCTCAACGGCAGAAGCGTGTTTGGTCGCTGGGTACTGGATCAGGGCTTCTATCCCGACGGCATTTATACTGCGCCCACCGACGAGGATCTGAAAAAGGATATCGTCCGCTCCATGGAGCTGGGCTTCAACGGCGCGCGCCTGCATCAGAAGATCTTCGAGCCTCGTTTCCTCTATTGGGCAGACAAGCTGGGCTATCTGGTATGGGGCGAGCACGGCAACTGGGGTATCAAGACCTGGGATATCGGTGAGATCCGCAACTGGCTCCCCGAATGGATGGAAAGCGTAGAGAGAGATTTCTCCCATCCCTCCATTATTGGTTGGTGTCCCTTCAACGAAACCTGGGACAACGAGGGCAGACGTCAGTCGGATGATCTCATCAAGCTCACTTATCAGGTGACCAAGGCCATCGACCCCACCCGTCCCGTCATCGACACCTCGGGTAACTTCCACGTGGGTCCCTACACCGATATTTACGACATCCACGACTACGATCAGAATGTGGAAACCTACACCAAGAACAACGGTAAGGGCGTGCACGAAACCTTCACCGACCGTCAGAAGTGGTATGGACAGCCCTTCTTCATCTCCGAATACGGCGGAATCGGCTGGTCGCTGGATCAGGGCGCATGGGGCTACGGAAACGCACCCAAGAGCGAGGAAGAATTCATCGCTCGCTACAAGGGTCTCACCGAAGCAATGCTGAACAATCCCGATTGCTGTGCATTCTGCTACACCCAGCTCTATGATATCGAGCAGGAGCAGAACGGTCTGATGTTCTACGACCGTACCTATAAATTCGATCCCAAGATCTTCTACGACATCAACACCCAGAAGGCTGCGATTGAAGACTAATTTTAGAAACACCCCCGATCATCGGGGGTGTTTTTCTGCATTGTGTGAGTTTTTTCTGCGAATCCCTTGTATTTTTTTGAAATTTGTGGTACACTAAATTGAATATGCCCATTTGAGGGCTCATAAATCGGAGTAAACAATGGCTGAAGATAGCAAGCGTTATAAAAAGCTGGCAGGCAATACTGCCATCATCGGAATCGGACAGCTGGGCTCGAAGGTGCTGGTCTACCTGCTGGTTCGTCTGTACACCTCGGTCATGTCGGGTGCGGAGTATTCCATCGCCTCTAACATTACCGAAACGGCAACACTTCTGTTGCCCCTCATCTCCCTGAGCATCGGCGATGCGGTTTTCCGCTTCGGCATGGACAAGGATCTTTCCAAGAAAACAGTATTTACCAACGGTTTTGCCGCATTCTTGATGGGTTCCTTCCTCTTTGCGGCGGTGATTCCCATCCTCTGTGCTATTCCGTATATGCAGGGCAGAGAATGGCTGGTAGTGGTTTACGTCATCGCATCCACGCTCCACACCATCTGCTCCCAGTTTATTCGGGCACAAGGTAATTTCAAGCTATATGCCGTACAAGGTCTGGTGAATACCGCCTTTACCATTGCCTGCAACATCATTTTCCTGATTCCTCTGAAAATGTCCTATGTGGGCTACGTACTGTCGGTAGTGGTAGCGGACCTGCTGTCCTCTCTGTTCATGGTGTTCATGGGCAAGCTGTGGCGCTATTTCGATCTGCGATCGGTAAAGCGGGATATTCTGTGGGATATGCTGAAATTCAGTATCCCCATGATTCCTGCCTCCATCTTCTGGTGGGTCACCAACGTGTCCGACCGCTACATGGTCACCTACTATCTGGGCGACTCGGTGAACGGTCTGTATTCGGCATCTTATAAGATTCCTACCCTCTTGATGGTGCTGTCTGCCATCTTCATCAACGCATGGCGACATAGCGCAGTAGACGAAAAAGACTCCGCCGACAACGCAGGATTCTATCAGCGTGTCTTTGGAGCCTTTGCCTCGATCGTATTTATCTTGGGTGCAGGCATCATTGCATTCAGTAAGGTAATTACCTATCTGATGTTCGCGCCCGCCTTCCACGATGCGTGGATCTATATTCCCATGCTCACCCTTGCCATGATCTTTTTCGATCTGGTGTCCTTCCTGGGCAGTCTGTATGTGGTGGAGAAAAAGTCTATGCTTTCCTTCCTCACCTCTATGGCAGGCGCGATGCTCAATGTGGTGCTCAATTTCCTGTTGATTCCCACTAAGCTGGGCGCAATGGGTGCGGCAATTGCAACTACGGCAAGCTATATGCTCTGCTTCGGTTTGCGTGTTTGGTCTGCAAAGAAGATCAAGCCCTTCAAAATGCATATGGGCCGTCAACTGCTCTCTACCGCGTTGCTGTTTGCTCAGATTGTAGTGATCACCATGGCATTCCCCGGTTGGATTTGGGCTGAGGGAGCGCTGCTGATGGCGGTGATTCTCCTCAACTGCAAACCCCTTCTGGACATTTTGAAGCTTCTTCTGGGCGATCGTTTATCTGCCAGCAAACAGAAGAAGTCCTAATAATAGGTAAATCTGATCCTCCGGCTCGCCTGTCAGCAGCAGGAGGATCAACCAAAATAGGAGCATATCCTCCAGAGTCAGGGAGCGAAGCCATGCGGGTGTGAGCAAGGGCGGCTGATTGACTGCCGCCGATTTTTCGGTAGTTTCGGGAATAGTCGGGGGGAGTGGTTCCTTTTCCGTCTGATTAGGTACAGGGGAGTCTTCTTCCTCAAATGAGAGGGGCTCATCTGCAGGCGGTTCAAGGGAGAATAGCTCCTCTGAAAGGGGCGTGTCTTCCTCTTTGGTCAGCGTCTGCTCTTCTTCCGTGGGCAGGATCACCGTTTCGGGATAATCCACAGCTTCTCGGCGGTCATAGAATGCCATGCCCGTATAATCGGGGGGCGGTGTGACCTTTTCCTCGGAGGCTTCTGCCTCGGCGGGTAAGTATCGGGTCACGGGCTGATAAGCGCGGATGCTTTTTCGGCTGTACATTTGAACGCTTCCCCCTTTCAAAATAATTTGCGCAGACCCAGCTCCTCGGCAGTATGGAGGAGCCCCAATAACTGAACGAGAAAATCGATCTTTTCCCGTTTGTCGTCGGGCAAAAAGGGACGTACCGATTTCAGCAATTGAATGCGGTCATTGTGGCAGGGAGGATTCGATCGTTTGGGCGTGTGGGGATGCTCCTTGGAAGGGCTTGCGAAGGCTTCCTTGGCTTCTGCTTTGGGCGGTTCGGGAGATTTGTTTCCCGAAAGTCCCGACAAAAGGGTGGAAAAATCGTTATTGCCTGCCGGTGGAGATGGGGGCGATTGATTGGTATGCTCGCTACTCCCCTTTCCCAATAATCCGTCCAGCATTCCCGAGGATGCCAGCGCAGATGCCATTTGCATGGCGTTTTTCAAAAGATCGGGGTTGGATGCCAGCGAGGATAAAAGATCGTTGGGAAATGCAGATTCGCTCACTTGCCTCCTCCTCCCAATTGCTTCAGCAGATCGGCAGGATTGCCGCTGAGTTTGCCTTGGATCTTTGCAAGATCTTCTTCAGAGGCATTGCGGAGCATCGCCTTGAAGGCGTGGGCATTTTGGGCGGCGGCACGGGCATCGGTTTGAGAGAGTCCTACCGCACGGGCGGCGGTGAATAAGAGCTCCGCAAAACGGCGGTCATCCATTTCTGCAAGGGCGCGGAGTTTGGACGGATCCATTTTCATAGCTATACCTCGTTTTTCTGTTGTAGTACTGTTAGTGTATGCAAAAGAAGCGCGATGGTGCCACGAATCATTTGATTGAGGATAAATAATGAAGATCATTGTATTTTCCGACACCCACGGTGTCAATTACGGCATGAAGGAGGTTATGCTCCTTCATCAAAACGCCGATCTCTTTTTACATTTGGGGGACGGGGCTCCCGATTTCGTCGCCCTTTGCCAGTCCATGGGACTTCCCCATGCGGCGGTACGGGGGAACTGCGATTTTTGCTCCGATCTTCCCTTGGAAATGACCTTGAACGTAGGGGAAAAGACCATTTATTTTACCCACGGACACAATTATGGGGTGAAATCGGTGCTCAGTCCTCTGCGCAGACGAGGCGAAGAGGAAGGTGCGGACGTGATTTTATTTGGTCACACCCACATAGCGATGCGCGAGTATTACTCAGATGGCGATCATCCTTATTATGTGATGAATCCCGGTGCACTGGGACGCAGTTATGGGCTTGATAAGCCCACCTACGGTGTGATCGAGATCAAGGGAAAGAATCTCTTGGTCAGTCACGGAAAGTTATTGTAAAAAAGAGACCCGTGTGAACGGGTCTCGGAAATGTGCGTTATTTGTTGTTGCGGTCCTTGCGAGGGAGCATCATCACGATCAGAAGAATGACTGCTGCTACGATGACCAGGGCAATGATAATGCCTGCCCAAGGGAAACCGCCCTCATCGGTGGTGTCGGTAGTATCGGTATTGTCGTTTGTGGTGTTACCGTCTTGGGCATTGCCAGAAACGTCCCCATCGGGTGCGCCGTTGGGACGGCTTGTGTCTGCAGGACGGGTAGTGTTCATGGTAGTTTCGGGGGCGCGGTCGGTAGTAACTGCGGTGGTGTCCGAAGGGGTCTCGGTAGTGCCGGGGATGGTGGTGGAAGGTGTATTTTGATTGCCGTCATCCGCAATACCGTTGTCGATGGAGCCATCGGGGAGGACGCCGTTATTGTCGGGGTCTACCATGTCAGACACCTCTCTGCCAAAGCCACGGACACCGTCGCGGATATCGTCCATCATACCGCCGTCACGGCGGTTGGTATTCGCCCACAGGGGCAGACAGAGCGAGGTTGTCAGCAGGGCAATTGCCGCAGTGAGGCAAAGCCATTTGCAGGATTTTTTAGGGGTAGCACGCATAGTGCCATGAAAAAGCCGATTTGATTTGTGCATTGCATTTCAACTTCCTTTCTTGCCTTTTCGCACTTATTGTGCCACAGCGCAGGCGTTGAATACGAGGAAATGGGCGGATGGATTGGCTTTTTTTGAAAAAAATCAAAACGGAGGGAGCGAAACTTTCTTGTGCACTGAAGTTTTCTTTCCAGTCTCGAGCTCTACCCTCTATCTCCTTGGCTGAGCCTTTTCGGGTAGGATGAAGTTACATGGATATGGGGTGGACGAAAAGTGTCCACTATATACGTGTTAATGTGGCAGAGTTGTCGTAAAACTATGCCTTTGAAATATATAAATTTTATAAAGTTCTTGAAGGGTCTTAGGGGAACTTCTTTCAAGAAGTTCCCCTAAATAGGATAAGTTATGGAAACAAAGAGATTTTCGAAGAATGACAGTGGATTTGTGTGTGCCCATTGCGGACGGACGGTTTTGCCGCTGAAGAAGACGTCCCGCAATCATTGCCCGTTTTGCCTGTGGTCGCTTCATCTGGATGTGAATCCCGGTGACCGTGCCAGCGATTGCGGCGGACAACTGGAGCCGGTATCGGCGCTCCCTGATCCCAAGAAGGGATATATTATCGTTCACCGTTGCACCAAATGCGGCGAGATCCGCAGAAATAAGGCGGCGTACGATGTGGAAATTCAGCCCGACGATCTCAGAAAGATCATTGCGCTGACCGCGAAACAGATCTGAACGATCCCATGCGAAGCAATTGGAATTATACAACAAAATAACAGGCTCAAATGTAAATTTGAGCCTGTTTTCTTTTATTTTGCAGAGAAGGTATAGGATGCGCAGAACTGGTAGTTGGGATCGCCGCGCTCTGCGGTGGTCTTGCGGATCACATCCAAGGAGATCTCGGGAGTGAAGGTCAGTTCTTTGCCGCTGGGCAGCTTGACGGTCACGGGCTTGAAGAGATCTACCATGTCTTCGTTTAAGTAGACGGTGAGCTTACCGCTGCGCATGGTGCAGGATTTCACCGTGATGGTGTTGGTCGCCTTATCGTAGGAGGCGTCGATCGAACCGCCGTCAGCGTCGGTAGCCAGCCAGTAGAAGGTGTTGAGTCCGCGCTGCAGGTTAGACTTTGCGGTGGTGTTCAGATTCCAGATCACACGGGTGGGGATAGGATTACGGGTGTGAGTGGTCATCAGCTTTGCTGCATGGGTTTCGGCAGTTTTGGTGCCGCCGGTGTATTCGGTGCCGTTCTTTTGAGCGTTGAGCCATGCAGGCAGATCGGCAATGACTGTCTGTGCGGACTTGTTGTCACCTACCACGCCATGCTGTTTGTTGGCATGGACGAAGCACTCATGGGGGTAACCGCCCTTTTGTTTAGCGAGCGTGTCCAGCTTTTGGCAGTATTCCACGGTAATGGTGTGACGGCTGTATGCGGTGTCCAGTTCACCTACCTGGAGATAGAAGGGCAGGTTGAACAGATTGGTCAGGTCGATGTTTTCGGGATGACCTGCGGTCATGGTAGCGGATGCAAGACGGTCGGTGATGCGGGGCGCGATCTGATAAACGCCGTTACCACCAGCGGAGTAGCCTACGATGTAGGTCTGGTTGGGGTTGGCGTTCATGAATACGATGCAGTTTTCGATGATGCGATCGTAGAACTGCCAGGAAATGTCGGTGGAGAAGATCTGTCCGCTGGATTCGTTATCGCTTACCGAGCGGATGGAGCAGTAAATGCCGGGGATTTGAGCGTAGCGATCTGCCATGCCCGACCACTGGGATTCGTTGGTCTGACCGGAGGGATCGTATCCACCGCCGTGATAGACCAAAAACAGAGGATAACCGCCCTCGGGAGCAGTGCCCACTACCTTGGTCATGACCTTCATGGTGGTGTTGCCGATGGTAATCTGGGTGGTTTTGTTCTTTTGGATCTCGTCCTTGCGATAAACTGTCTTTCCGTTTCTCAATTTAATGGGCGCTTTCACCGATTCTACATATTCTTCCCATGCCAGCGATTTGGCAAGTTCGATGGCTTCCTCAGAGTCCAATTTGCCTTCCAAGGCGTCGAGCTTGTCGGTGACGCTCTCGGGAGCAGGAGCTTCGGTGACAGCGGCGGTGGTTGTGGTATCGGTTGCGGTCTTTTCACAGCCTACGCTGCAAAGCAGAGCGGCGAGCAAGAGTAATGATAACGCTTTTTTCATGATGATCTTTCTTGGAAAACTTTTTGAAAAAGTTTTCCAAACCTTTCAAAAACTTTTAATAAGGCAAATTGCTGTACAATTTGGCAGGGGACGATGAAAAGAATTGGTGCTGATCATCCGACAACGCAGTTGTTGGATTTAGGGAAAGTTCATGGAGGTGTGAAGCCTTCTTTCAAGAAGATTTCACATAAATTCAGTTCATTTCCTTGAATTTTCTGCGTACTTCCAAGGTCTTGCCGCAGCACATAGCACCCTCGGGGCAAGGACCGCTGACACAAGCGGGACCTGCATTGGCAAAGAGGAGAGGTGCGGCATCCTTCACCAGACGGAGCATCTCGGTCGCCAGCTCGCGGATTTCCCATTGTGCGCGGTTGCAGCAACGCAGAGAGAAGAAATTGTACAGGGATCGAGTGTTCATGGTCATGATGATGCGAGTGTCGCAGGCGTTGGGGAGGACAAAACGGGCATCCTCGTTGGCAAGCTTGCCTGCCGCTTTTTCCGCATCTGTCTCGGACTTGCCTTCGGCAATCAGGCGCGCCTTGTGCTTGTCCTTGAGAATGGTGCGGAGCTTGTCGTATGCCTCGGCGTCACGGCGCATTTCTTCCTCGAAAATTTCCTTTGCCTCGGGAATTGCGGCAATTTCGGGGGGCATGATGTATTCAAAGCCCGATTTTTCCACGTAACGCTGGCTCTGTACAGAATAAGAGCCGATACGGTGACGGGTGAGCTGTGCCAGCAGGGTGCGGGACACGCCTTCGATACCGAAGGTGAAGCTGGCGTGCTCTACGGGAGATTCGTGACCGAGATCCCCCAACAGTTTAAGAAAGCTTTCCACTTTATCGGGGGTGAGCTTGTCCATCAGGGTGTCAATATCGCTTTTGGCGTAACAAAGCTTGGCTGCGGCGGCAACCAGCTTGTCCGCATCGGGGGTGTATGTAAGCAGTTCTACTTTCATTGGTGGTACCGTCCTTGGAGTAGTATTGATTTATTGTAACACATTCCTATGGCGTTTGTCAAGGATTTCAAGGAGAAAAACATCCCCGACCACTTGGTCGGGGATGTTTGGGAAGATAGACTAATCCTCTGCTCTCTCCTCGTAGTTGAGATAGGTGAGGGGATCCATCGCCACGCCGTCATGCTTCAGTTCAAAGTGCAGGTGCGACACATCCTCCTGCTCGATGATGGCGGAATTGCCCACAGCACCGATGAGCTGTCCCGATTTTACATTCGCACCTACGGCGATTCCGTCGGGGAGGGTTTCGTCCAGATTGCGGTAAACGGTGACAAAACCGTCGCCGTGGGTGATTTCTACCGAGTAGCCCATCATGGGATCAATATAGGCATTGGTGATGGTGCCTGCCGCCGCCGCCACAACGCCGGTGCCTTCTGCCGCCTCAATGTCGATGCCCACGTGGACACGGTAATCCTGCATGGTGGGGCTGAAGGTGAGCTGTTCGCTGTCATGCACCGACAGCAGATAGCCCTCTACGGGGCGGGTAAGAAGAAAGGGCTCCTTG
>JAZRIH010000135.1:0-9738 GCA_045645175.1 Eubacteriales bacterium
AGTAGTAGATTGCGCACACGAATGGGAATGGGTAATCGACAAGGAAGCAACTCAGGACGAAACCGGCCTGAAGCACGAAGAGTGTAAGATCTGCGGCGAAACCCGCAGCGAAGGCACTGTAATTCCTAAGGTACCCAACACTGGCGACACTACTGTAGTAGCACTGCTGGCTGTAGTAGTATTCGGCGTACTGGCTACCGGCGTTACCGTATCCAAGCGCAAGCTGTTTAACTAATCTCTTTTGACTAATGGCGGTGGATGGAAACATCCACCGCTGTTTTTTTCAGTATGATTTCCGAATGGGAGTGTACATATGAACTCGTCATCTAAATCCTTATCGCAACGTTGGCCGATTTTGTGTATGGCTGTTCTTGCAATGTTGTTTGCAGGTATTCTCTATGCATGGTCAATTTTGAAAGTACCTTTTGCTGAGGAATTCGGCTGGGGTGTATCTGATTTGTCATTGAGCTTTACACTTGCAATGTGTTCCTTCTGTGTTGGTGGATTTTTAGGAAGCCAACTCAGTAAATGGATTGGTGCAAAGCTTTCCACTATTCTTTCCGGTATTCTTGCAGGTGTCGGTATCGCATTGACCGGTTGCTTGACCGGCGATAGCGTTCTGTATTTGTATCTCACTTATTCCTTGATGGCAGGTCTGGGAATTGGCATCGTTTACAATGTGGTGATTTCTACGGTAAATGCGTGGTTTCCTGACAAAAAGGGACTTTGCTCCGGATGCCTCATGATGGGCTTTGGCGCCAGCACTTTGGTGCTTGGCAATCTGGCAAGCTCGATGTTTGCGTCTTCTACCATTGGTTGGAGAAAGACTTTTATTATTATTGGAATTGCGTTGGGCATTGTGCTGCTGATTGTTGGATTGCTCATTCGACGTCCCGGAAGCGATATTGTATTTCCTGCGCCGAAAGTCAATGCATCTCGTAAAAAAGAGGTGTTTGACGGTAAGGACTATACTACCGTACAGATGCTGGGGAGATTTACTTTCTGGCGTGCATTTATTTGCTTGGTTTTCTTAACTGCTGCCGGTAACTCCGTTATCAGTTTTGCACGTGATCTTTCTATTTCTGTTGGTGCGGAAAACAACTTGGCAACTACTCTGGTAGGTATTTTGGCAGTATGCAATGGATTGGGACGCATTATTGCCGGCGCAGTATTCGATGCATGTGGCCGTCGCTTCACCATGATTGCAAGTAACTTGCTGACCATTGGCGCAACCGGTGTAATTCTGCTTTCTGTATCCATTAACTCTTTGATTTTGTGTGTCATTGGCCTGTGCTTGATCGGAATGTCTTATGGCTCTTGTCCTACGGTTGCCTCCGCATTTACTTCGGCATTTTACGGTCAGAAGCACTTTGCATCCAACTTCAGTGTAGTTAATTTCAATCTGATGGGTGCGGCGTTTATCGCAACTCTTTGCAGCAATTTGGTTGTATCCTTTGGTGGCTATATTGTTCCGTTTGTTCTGTTACTGGTGCTGTCTTTGGTTGCACTGGTACTGAATTTAAGTATTCGCCACCCTTAACAATTGAAGGTTTGACTTGAAAACAACTCGTTTCTGTGGGTGAAGTATCAATCCACTGAACGAATTCAATATAGGAAGCAAGGCTTCTGAAAAAGAACCGCAGCTTCTTAACTTTTGTAAGAGAGTTCCTCGTCCATTGCAGTTTGCGCATAATCGGCGAGGATATGAGAATTGAAATGAGAAAATTCTATTCTAAAATTTTACATCATCGAAAGACAGTCCTTGTTCTGTTTGCAATTGCATTTGTACTTTGCTTGGTTTGCAGTCGATTGGTGTCGGTCAATTATGATATGAAAGCATATTTGCCGGACAGCACCCATTCCACTGTTTCTATGAATGTAATGCTGGAAGAATTTGAGGGCGGTATTCCCAATGCTCGTGTTATGATTCGGGATGTAAGCATTCCTCAGGCGTTGGAATATAAAGAGCAGCTGAGAGCAGTTACCGGTGTAACGGCGGTGACTTGGCTGGATGACTCGGTAGATATTACCATCCCGATGTCTATGCAGGATGAGAATACAGTTAAGACTTATTATAAGGATAACTGTGCTGTATATACCGTTACCATTGAAAACGAATACCGCTTGGAAGCGGTAGAAGCAATTCGAGCAATTATTGGAGAAGATAATGCCGTAACCGGCGGTACTGTTTCTACGGCAGATGCTACAGCAACTACCGTAACAGAAGTTATGCGTGTGACGGTCATTGCAGTGCTGTTTGTTTGGTTTGTATTGACCCTCACCACCACTACTTGGCTCGACCCCATTGTGGTACTGATCGGTTTGGGCTTCTCTATCATGCTCAACAACGGTTCCAATATCATTTTCGGTGAGATTTCCTTCGTTACCAATGCAGCGGGCAGCGTGCTGCTTTTGGCAGTTGCATTGGACTACTCGGTATTCTTGCTCCATCGTTTCTACGAATGCAGAGAAAAATATGCTGATCCTAAAGAAGCGATGATTGATGCATTGTGCAAGTCCACCCCCTCCATTTTGTCCAGTGGCTTGACTACTGTTATCGGATTCTTGGTATTGATCCTCATGCGTTTCCGCTTGGGTGCAGACTTGGGTCTGGCACTGGCGAAGGGTGTTGGTATCAGCTTGATTACCGTCTTTGTTTTCTTCCCCTGCGTGGTTGTTACTGTCCTGCCTTTGCTTGACAAGACTCGCCATAAATCCTTTGTTCCTTCCTTCAAATGGTTGGGCAAAACAGTGCAGAAAATTGCAATCCCTATGGCTTGCATTTTCGCAATTGTTTTGGCTCCTGCCTATTTGGCATCCAATGCTAACGATTTTCTCTACGGCTCCTCCAAGATTTTCAATGAGGAGACTCGTTATGGCGAAGATACCATCGCAATTGAGGAAGTCTTCGGAAAGAGCGATACCTACGTGCTGATGGTACCCAAAGGTGACACCGCAACTCAAACCGCTCTGTCTGATGAATTGCATACATTGCCTGAGATTACCGGTATCATTTCGTATGTAGATATGGCAGGCGCAGAAATTCCCTTTGCGTATCTGGATGAAGCGACTCTGGCACAGCTGGAAGGTGAGCGGTACAGCCGTATGGTACTGACCGTAGATGTTCCTCCTGAAGGTGAACAAGCATTTACTCTGGTAGAGCAAATCAGAAATACTGCACAGAAGTATTATCCGGATCAGTATTATTTGGCAGGCGAAGGCGTCAGCACCTATGATTTGAAGGACACCATCACGTCTGATATGACGCTGGTGAATTTGCTGGCAATTGCCGCAGTATTTGTGGTGCTGTTGTTTACCACCAAATCGATTTTCGTTCCTTTCCTTTTGGTGCTGAGTATCGAAACTGCAATTTGGCTGAATTTGTCTGTTCCGTATTTTGCAGATCAACCTCTGTTCTATCTTGCATATCTGATCATCAGTGCTGTGCAATTGGGTGCAACGGTAGACTATGCGATTCTGATGAATGATCGCTATCATGAAAACAGACAGACGATGCCGAAGAAAGAAGCCGCTATCCAGACTGTCGCGGACGTATTCGTATCCATTATGACATCGGGCAGCGCAATGACCGTAGTTGGTTTCTTGCTGGGCGTGATGTCCACGAACCAGTTGCTGGCACAGCTTGGTGTATTGATCGGCAGAGGCGCAATCTTCTCCCTTGCCATCGTGCTTCTGGTACTGCCCGGATTGCTGTATCTGCTGGATAGAGTAGTCGTCAGACCTAAGAAGGTCAAACAGAAAAAATCAACTAATCAGGAGGTTCCTGTTCAATGATTCGAACCAAACGAGTTTTTTCGTTGCTGCTTGCAATGGCATTGATCTTTTCAATGCTCCCCCTTTCAGTTGCGGCGGCACAAGTGAATACCCCCAAAGAAGAAGTCGTCTATATCAATCTGAATCATGATGGTTCTGTGAAAGAGATTTATGTAGTCAATATCTTTGATCTGGATGCAGACGGAAAAGTCATCGATTACGGTGAATACGAAAGTCTGCGCAATATGACTGCCACCAATGCCATTGGTTATGAGGACTCCGTTGTTACGGTGGATGCCAAGGCAGGCAAACTGTATTATGAAGGCAAACTGAAAAGCAATGTAATGCCTTGGAATATTCAGATCCATTATTATATGGATGGAAAAGAATATACCGCCCAGCAGATTGCCGGAATGAGCGGCGATTTAAAGATCACCATGAACATTACCAAGAATGAAGAGTGTGTAGGCAATTTCTTTGAAGCATATGCATTGCAGACCTCTTTGTCTTTGGATACTACCAAATGTAAAAACATCAAGGCGGATGGCGCGACTTTGGCGAATGTAGGTAAGAATAAGCAGCTTACTTATACTATCCTTCCCGGAAAAGGCGCAAATGTTGAAATTACTGCATCGGTAACCGATTTTGAAATGAGCAGTATTTCCATCAACGGTGTCAAGCTGAAGTTGAACATCGAAATCAATGACGGTGCGATCCAAGAAACCATTAATAAGATTCTGGATGCAATCAAAGAGATTGATGAAGGCGCAGGCAAGCTGAATGACGGTGCCGGACAGCTGTTGGAAGGCACTACCGAACTGAAGGACGGATTCGGTCAGCTCTTTACAGGTGTTGGTGAACTGTATAATGGATCGATCTCTCTGTCGGACGGCCTGCAGCAGATCATTGCTAAAAACAAAGAACTGTTAGACGGAGCAGAGAAGGTGTTTGAAGCACTTTGCAATGTATCGTCTACCATGCTGAACGATAAGTTGGAAGGAACCGAATTGGCTAACGTTAAACTGACTCCCAAAAATTATGAGTCGGTGTTGAATCAGCTTCTGAAGAAGCTCAATGCAGATACCATTTATCAGGCAGCTTATAATAAGGCGTTGAAAGAAGTTACCAAGCAGGTAGAAGCACAGGCAGATGCGCTGTATGCAGGATACGTGGAGGCAAATGCCAATGCGATCTATGTGACATATATCAATTCCCAAAGCCAGATGATTTACGAGCAGGTTGCGGCGCAAATCATTCTGGAGGAGCTGTTGAAAAGCGGAAATTCTCAGCAAATGGCAGAGCTGTATCTGGCATTGGCAATCGAAAAGGGCACTCATAAAGAGATTGTAAACCAAATGACTGCCGATCAGAAGAACCAGATTTTGACCGGTGCGCTGGCAAGTCTTACCGATGATCAAAAGGCACAGATCAGAAATGGTGCAGTAGAATCCATGACCGATGATCAGAAGCGACAGATTCGCGAAGGATACATCGATCAGCTGATGAAGTCCGAGGAGATCACCAAACAAATCAATGATGGCGTAGCATCTGCTGTGGACTCCTCTGCCGCAAGCATTATTGAATTGAAGGGTCAATTGGATAATTACAGCCTCTTCTACAACGGTTTGGTGGAGTATACTACTGCAGTCAGTGAAGCAGCCAAAGGTGCTAATACACTGAAGATCAATATGGAAACTCTATACACCAATGTTGGCACCATGAATACTGCGGTCGGTGAACTGAACAGCGCAGTGGAAACCTTGTTTAACGGTACTACTGAACTCAAAAACGGAACTTCTCAGTTTGTTGAAGAAATGGGCGGCTCCGAAGCTCAAATCAGCGACCTCATTGATTCCATCGTATCCTCCTTTGCTGGCGGCAATGTGGAGATTGGCTCGTTTGTATCTGCTAAGAATACAAATGTAGAAGCAGTACAGTTTGTGATCAAGACTGACGCGATCGTCGTAGCGACTACGGAAGCGAAGGCGCCCGAAACTGAAGAGAGCCTGAACTTCTGGCAGAAACTCCTTCGTTTGTTCGGCTTGTATTGATCTGATCACCCCAATATCCCCCGATTGGACGGAAAATAACTATAAAAACACAGCTGATCTTGCAAGAGATCAGCTGTGTTTTTTGTTTTCCATGCGTGTTGGGAATAGTAAATTAACGTGTAATAAACACAGATTTGTTGTAGTTAATGATTGTAATGTGAGATTACCGAATAAGTTTGTCGATTATATACTATGCACAAATTAGATTTTCTTATTGACAAGAGGGGGAGGAAATGATATAATTATATTGTCGTAGTTTGCATTTTTTTGGAGAAAGATAATTTCGGGCAATTCTACGCATAAGCATCCAAATGACAGTATAAATGTATAAAATCTATTGAAGAAGCAACCTCACATATAGTTAAGCAAAATAATTCTACCACCATATGGCAGTATTGCTGCTGATTCGTGAAATTTATCACGCAATCGTTTATCCGAAGTAAAAGGAAGAGAGGCTACTAATGAGAATTGAAGAACAGAATGTAATGAAAGTTAGCGAAGAAAAAGTTTGGATGAAGTATTATCCCGAGGAATCTCGAAATTGGACAATTCCTGAGTTGACTGCGCTCAATTATGTAAAAGAACTGAATAAAGATAGATTGGATAAGCCCGCACTTCACTACTATGGCAGAGACATTTCTTTCAATGAACTGTTCAGCCGTGTAGATGAAATTGCAAATGCTTTTGCTGCAATGGGCGTAAAAGCAGGCGACATTGTTTCCTTCTTGTCGGTGCAGATTCCCGAAACTATCGCTTCTGTTTATGCACTGAATAAGCTGGGCGCTGCGGCTAATACCATCGACCCTCGTATGGACATTGCCAGCATCGAGAGAATGGTAAAGGGTTCCGGCTCTAAAATTCTGGTAACCATCGATCTGGCGTTCCCCAAGGTACGCAAGATTATGGATGCGATCAAGCAGGATCTGATCGTAGTGCAGTCTGCGGCAACCTCTTTGCCCTTGGTAAAGAAGATTGCAATGAAGCTGGCTGTGAAGACCGATATTACTTACAGCGAAACCACTATCAAGTGGGAGGAGTTTGTGAAGCGCGGTGTAGGTACTACTGCGGTAGAAGCTCCTTACGTAGGCGATGCAACGGTTGCTATCACCTATACCGGCGGTACTACCGGTATTCCTAAGGGCGTAGTACTGACCAACGATTCCATGAATGCAGTTGCCATTAACTTTGTCAATTGCGATGTAGTGCGTGAAGAGAACGACCGTTTCCTGGGTATCATTCCGATTTTCGCTGCTTACGGTATGGTTTGTGGTATGCATATGCCCCTGTGTATGCGTGTAACTTTGGTACCCATTCCTAAGTTCGTTCCTGCTACCATTGGTAAATTGGTGAAGACTTATCGTCCTAACCATGTTATCAGTACTCCTGTATTTATCGAACTGCTGATGCAGAGCAAGGAAATTAAGGGTATGGATCTCTCCTTCCTGCGCACCCTTGCATCCGGCGGCGATACGATGAATTCCGGTCTGGAAACTAAGCTTAACGAATTCCGTAAGGAACACAATATGAAGTATCCTTTGGCACAGGGTTACGGTATGTCCGAGCTTTCTGCTGCAGCGACCTTCTGTGTAAACCGTGTGTATAAGGCAGGCAGTGTAGGTATTCCTTCTCTGACTACCACCGTAGGTATCTTCGATCCCGATACCGGAGAAGAGAAGTCCTATTTCGAAGAAGGCGAAGTTTGCATTACCGGTCCTTCTATGATGAAGTGCTACTTCAATGCTCCTGAAGAAACCGCCAACGTAATGCGTAAGCATGCAGACGGCACTGTTTGGATCCATTCCGGCGACGTTGGTTGCATGGACAAAGATGGCTTCCTGTACATCAAAGGCAGAATCAAGCGTATGATCACTCGATTCGACGGTCATAAGGTGTTCCCCATCAACTTGGAGAGCACTGTAGGTGCCCGTGAAGATGTGCGCAACTGTGCAGTTATCGGCGTAGATGACCGTGACCACAGCCAGGGTCAGTACCCCATGATTTTGGTGGAAGTGGTTGCAGGCGCTGACAAGCATGCAGTATGCAAGGAAATCTTTGAATACTGTGAGGCTCATGTGGAAGAGCGCGGTAAGCCCGTAGCAGTTGTTCCGCTGGCAGAAATTCCTCTTACCGGCATGGGCAAGAACGACTACCGTATGCTGGAAAAGCAGTTCAAGCGTTTCGATTACAAAGCGTGGTCTCCTAACCTTTAATTTTCTCGCATTTCCGTTCACGGATGCTTCCGTGAACGGAAATGCATAATCAAAAGCAATACATAGCAAAGCGAAGTTAATTTTATGAAAAAAATAGTTTGTTTACTCTTTTTGGTGATGCTCATCTGTATTTGTTTGGGCGTTAGTGCATTTGCAACTGAGCCTGTTGAACTCACCGTATCCAATGTAACCGCATCGCAGGGCGATACCGTTAAGGTAAGCGTATCTATCAGCGAATCTACATTTGCAACCTATGGTATGCAGATTGTCTATGACCAAGAAGTGTTGAAATTGGTATCCATCGAGGCAGGTCCCCGCTCTCAGGGTTTGGTAAGTGCAAACCCCAAGACCGGTATTGTTGGTATGATCAATTTCCAGAATACCTCCGGTAGCGGTGTGCTGTTTACCGCAACCTTCGAGGTGCTGACCAGCACCGCAGGCAAATATGCGGTTAGCGTCAATGTGGACAACGTCTCTCAGGCTGACTTGACCAGCTTGGATGTCAAAACCAAATCCGGCGCAGTAACTGTATCCTGCAAGCACACTTACAGTGCATGGGAACAGACCAAGGAAGCAACCTGCTCCAAGAAGGGCGAGGAAAAGCGTTCCTGTACCAATTGCGGTAACACCGAAACTCGCAGCATTCCCGTGAAGAGCCACACTTATGGCGAATGGGAACAGACCTTGGCACCTACTTGTGCTGAAAAGGGTCGCGAAACCCGCACTTGTACCGCTTGCGGCACAACCGACAGCCGCAGCATTGCGGTACTGACCCACACCTTTGGTGAATGGGTAGAAACCAAAGCACCTACTTGTATGAAGAACGGTGAGGAAACTCGTACCTGTACCGCATGTAATGCAGTAGATATCCGTGTAACCGACAAATCTTCCGTGCATACATACGGCACATGGACCAAGACCAAGGAAGCAACCTGTACCGAGGCAGGCGAGGAAACTCGCACCTGTGTATGCGGAGCAACCGAAACCCGCGTAGCAGGCGAGCTGAAGGGCCACACCTTCGGTGAGTGGAAATTGACCGAAGCACCTACTTGCTCCAAGAAGGGCGAGGGTGTGCGGACTTGTTCCCAGTGTGATGCAACCGAAAGACGCGATATCGAGACCATTGACCACAAGTGGAGCTGGATCATCGACCGCGAGCCTACGGACAAGAAGGAAGGCATCAAGCACGAAGCATGTGTGCATTGCAGTGCAACCCGTAACATGAATACACCCATTGAAAAACTGGAAAGCGAATCCAATCTTTGGCTGTGGATTCTGCTGCTCCTTGCAGCACTGGCAGCTATGGGCGTAACCGGCTACTTTGTATTCAAGCGTAAATTTGTATAAAATCAAAAAGTCACAAATCGTTGTAATTTTCAACGATTTGTGACTTTTTTGTTAAAATACTATTGAAATAGTATTGACAAAATGCATCGAGCGGTGATATAATAAAAGGTACACAAAAGGGGAGAGCCAAAACTGTGACCAAGCACGGCTTTGCCCTGATTGAGGCATTTTCATTGTGGGATGGCGGAGTGTGTGAAAAGACCCCTCTGAACAGCACACAGCGCCCGACTGCAATGTGGTGTATAAAAAGCAATTTGACGAGATAGCGAATCGTTGAATGAAGAAAAATTTATTGGAGGTAAAAACAATGAAAAAATCGCTAAACAGAAAGTTCAGCGCAGTGCTTGCACTTGTAC
>JAZRIH010000136.1:0-16796 GCA_045645175.1 Eubacteriales bacterium
CTTGGTTTCCTCTCCCCCTGAAACGATTCTTTGCGAAGCAGTTGCTTTGCAACTGCTACACTTCTCTGTTCGCACAGAAAGTGTGAGAATCTGCCGAGACTCCCCCAAGAATCGTGTGTACCGAAAGCGGGGCGGGCGACCAATGGTCGCCCCTACAGGTGTTTGGGGAGGTGCCGAAGGCGGACTGTCCGGAGGCCGGTCCCTACGGTGTTGCGAAGAGGTGCCGAGACTCCCCCAAGGATCATGTGTACCGAACCATCCTGTTTGCAAAATTTACTTTTTTTCATTATTTTTTCTATTGCCAAGAGAAGGAAAATCTGCTATAATTATATTGCTGGATAATAAAATACTTTTGAAAGGAACAGACTTATGCAGAAACTGAAGCTTACCTCTCTGTTGCTGGCGACCATGCTCCTGCTCCCTTCATTCTTTGCTTGCAACAACAAAGAAACCACCGATATTACCACCACCACTTCTGCTAATAAGAACAATACCGTTACTCCTGTTACACATATGGCAAAAGTGACTTACGAAACGCCCGATACCGAAATCACCCCCTCTCAGGACGGCCAAACCCGCGTGATCTATGCCTTGAACATTCAAAACGCAGGTGAGATCTCGGGCGATACTGAACAGGTTTTAGCAAGCGATCGTTCTACTACCCAGCAAGTTACCGTGAAACCCGGCGTAGGCTATGAGTTCAAGGGCTGGAGCGACGGTGTGGAGACCACCAGCCGTAGGGGCGATAAGGGCGAGCAGGGTAAGACCATCACCCTCTACGCTATCCTTGCTCCCGCAGCGTTGGAAATGCCTATCCTCAGTATCACTACCGAGACGGGTGCTGACGTTCAGTCTAAGGAGGTCTATATCAAGGGCAGTGTGTCCTTGGCTAACTGCGATGCCCGCTATGCCATCAATGATATGGATATAGAAATCCGCGGCCGTGGCAACAACTCCTGGCTTTACCGAAAGAAATCCTATCGGATTAAATTTTCCAGAAAGACAAATTTCATGGGTGTGGCAAAGGAAGGCAATAAATCCTGGAACCTCATCGCCAACCATTGCGACCAAACTCTGCTGAGAAACTACACGGCGCTGAAATTTGCCGGTATGATGCCGGGCATCGATTTCTCACCTGCTTGTGTGAACGTAGAGGTGTACCTCAACGGAGAGTATCGCGGCGTTTACCTGATGTGCGAAGCCATCCAGATCAAGGACGGCAGAGTAGACATCGCCGATAATCCCGAGGCGGGCACCGATATCGGCTATCTTATGCAAATGACCCGTTACGCCGAAGAGCCCGCGTTTGGCGCAGGCGACCGAGATTATGAGATCAAGAGCGATCTGTCCACAGATGATTCCCTGCGCTCGAAGCAGTATTCCTATATTCAAGATTACGTTGATCGGTGCTATCAGGCAATCGAATCGGGGGATAAGCGGAAAATCCAATCGCTGATCGATCTGGACTCTCTCATTGATACCTATATCGTAGAGGAAATGGTCAAGAATCTGGACGTAGGCTGGGATTCCTTCTATTTGTATAAGGAAGAGGGCGGTAAGCTCTACTTCGGTCCCATTTGGGACTTTGACCTGTCACTGGGCAATGCCAACGAGGGGTGTGAGTATCCTACCGAACTCTATGCAGCACGAAATATCATGGGACAAAGTAATCCTTGGTACTATTCCATGATGAGCCACGATTGGATCCGTGAGCTGGTAGCCGAGCGATATCATTCGCCGGAGGTACAGGAAGTGATCAACTCCCTCCACGATATGATTCAGGCTGAAGTGGATGCCAATTACAATTCCCTCAAGCGCAATTTTGAGCGTTGGCAGATCTTCGGTGAGCCGCAAAACCGTGAGCCTGAGGCCATTGTACAGCTCAAGAACTATGACCAGCATTACAAGTATTTGCTCTCGTGGTTGGACGACAGAATCGACTTTATGAACGCCTTCATTGGCGGTGAACGCTATCAGGCAGGCTACAACACGCAGGAAGGCGACGCTTGATTGCTTTCTCCTTCGCGTTTCAAGCGCTTTTCGAAAACAGACGGCATATGCCGTCTGTTTTTTTGCGGACGAAATATTCGTCTTCGTGCCTTCCGTGGAAAATTTACACTTTTCAATTTTTTTGCTATTGCAAAGAGAAGGAAAATCTGCTATAATATATAGTTGGATGACAAAATACTTTTGAAAGGAACAGCTTCATGCAGAAACTGAAACTTACCTCTCTGTTGCTGGCGACCGTGCTCCTGCTCCCTTCTTTCTTTGCTTGCAACAACAAAGAAACCACCCTCACCACCACCGATTCCACTACCAATCCTCCCATCACCACCACCCAGAAGGCGGAGGTTACTTACGAAACTCCCGATACCACCATTGATCCTTCCGAGGACGGTAAAACCCGTGTGATCTATGCCCTGAATATCCCCAAAGCAGGCAAGATCGCGGGTGAAACCGAACAAGTCCTGGCAAGCAGTAGATCGACTACTACCAATGTCACCGTAGAACCCGGCGTGGGCTATGAGTTCAAGGGTTGGAGTGACGGCGTGTCTACCATCAACCGTATGGGCGATAAGGGCGAGCAGGGTAAAACCACCACCCTCTACGCTATCCTGGCTCCCGTGGCATTGGAAATGCCTATTTTGAACCTCACCACTGAAACCGGTCAGGACGTGAAGTCCAAAGAAGTCTACATCAAGGGTACCGCTGCCCTCACCAACTGCGATGAGCAGTATGCGCTGGAGGAGATGGATATAGAGATCCGCGGACGCGGCAATAACTCCTGGTCCTATCAGAAGAAATCCTACCGTATCAAGTTCTCCGAAAAGGTCAATTTCATGGGCGTGGCAAAGGAAGCCAATAAATCCTGGAACCTCATTGCCAACCATTGCGACCACACCCTGCTGAGAAACTACACCGCTCTCAAATTCGCCGCTATGATGTCGGGCATCGCCTTCTCCCCCGCCTGCGTCAATGTGGAGGTCTACCTCAACGGCGAGTATCGCGGCGTTTACCTGATGTGTGAAGCCATCCAGATCAAGGACGGCAGAGTCGATATCGCCGATAACCCCGAGGCAGGTACCGATATCGGCTACCTCCTTCAGATGACCAACTACGCCGAGTACCCCAAGTTCAACGTGGGCGGCAGAGAATACGAGATCAAGAGTGATCTCTCCACCGACGGCGATCTGGCATGGGATCAGATGATCTTCGTGCAGGACTTCCTCTATGAATGCTACGATGCCATGGTGTCGGGCGATCGACGGAAGATCGAGTCGCTGATTGACATTCAGTCGGTGGTAGATACCTACATCGTAGAGGAAACTGTCAAGAATCTGGACGTAGGCTGGGACTCCTTCTATCTCTACAAGGATGCGGGCGGCAAGCTCCATCTGGGCCCCATCTGGGACTTCGACCTCTCTCTGGGCAACTCCGACGAGGGCTGTGAATACTACACCGACCTCCATGCGGCACGCAATTTGATGGGCCAGAGCAACGTCTGGTTCTACACCTTCATGAGCTACGATTGGTTCCGTCAGATGGTTGTGGAGCGTTACCAGTCCGAGGAAGTGCAGACCATTATCAGCTCCCTCCACGGCATGATTCAGGCTGAGGTAGATGCCAACTACAACTCCCTCAACCGTAACTTCGAGCGTTGGAAGATCTTCGGTCAGCGCATGAACCGCGAAACTCCTCCCGTTGTGGCGCTGAAGAACTACGATCAGCATTATCAGTATCTCCTCTCCTGGCTGGACGGCAGAGTAGAGTTCATGAACACCTTTATCGGTAGCGAGCGTTACAACGCAGGCTACAACACCCAGGAAGGCGGCTCCTCCGTGCTTCCTCCCCCTCCTCCCCAAATGAATTTGCAGGGAGCAGGTACTGCAGAAGATCCTTATCGCGTTACTACTCCCGAGGAGTTCGCAGAATTCACCAATATGCTGCTGTTTGGCGAAACCTTTGAGAATACATACTTTGTCCAGACCGCTCCTCTGGATATGACCAATGTGAAGGATTACACGGGCATGGGCTCGGCGGCAACCTTTGCGGGCATTTACAACGGTAACGGCTACACCATCCATGCGGAATTGTCGGGCAGCGACCAATGTGTCTTCCCCTACGTATCGGGCGTGGTCATGAATTTGGGTACCACCGGTTCGGTTGACAATCACTATCAGGCAGCAGGCATTTGCCGCAGTGTTCGTCGCGGCGGTGCGGTGATTAACTGCTATTCCCTGATGGCGCTGTCCTCGAGCTCGGGACAGGCAGGCGGTATTGCCGCATCTACTCAGTCGGGCGATCTCTATCTCATGAACTGCTACTTCGCAGGCACAATTGCGGATGGCAGAGGCGGTCCTTCCTGCGTATGGCAGAGCGGCAGAGATGGTTATTTCGGCTATCTGTACTCCCCCGATGATCTGGGCGCGGACAACATCTCTCAGGCGGACGTTCTTCTGCCTCGCGGCGAGATGAACAAGACCCTTGCCGACACTTTGAATAACAACATTGATGTATTGGCGGCGGAATATCAGCTGGATGCGTCCCTCTTTACCAAGTGGACTGCAGGCGATAATTTCCCCGTATTCAAGCACTAAACGAAATCAAAAACGCAAGTCTGTGAAAGCAGACTTGCGTTTTTTGGTGCATTCGGGGAATTGCATTCCCCGAACACTAACCGTGACGAGAGTAGCAGACGCCTTACGGCTTACTGCACGCAGTTGCTCCGCAACTGAAGAAACCCTCGATGCCGAGATGTCACCCACTTTTCCCAACGCCACCCTGAGTAGTGAAAGAAGCGGCCCAGAGATGTTGCGTCCTCAGACGCGACTAAGGAAAAAGGGGGTTACTTTTAGGGGGAGAAAACCTTGGTTTTCTCCCCCTGAAATGGCTTCTTTGCCTACTTTCTTTCCAGAAAGAAAGTAGGGAAAAGTATCGAGATTAGATCGAGGAAAGTATGTACCGAAAAGTAATTGTTTGAGGAATAATGTTTACGGAACACACGATTCATGATGAAGTCTCGACACACTCTCACACTTTCTTTGTGGAAAGAAAGTGTGCAAAGAAGCCATTCTAGGGGGATTGCATCCCCCTAGAAATCACCCCCTGCAGTCGCGTCTGAGGACGCTCCATTTCTGTACCGCATCTTTCACTACTCAAGGTGAAGTTGGATAAAGTGGGTGACATCTCACGACCGAGGGGAGGTTTACTCGCCACGGATAGTGCGCGACAATCACCACAGTTTGTGCTCGGCAAGCGTCACAGCGATTTGCAAAGTTAATACTAAATCAGACAAAATAATACAAAATGCAATTGTTTGCGACGAGGGAGATCGGTATAATGAAATTAAAAACGGAGGTGATCTACATGGCAAATAAACAATGCTTTATGCCTTTTTTCTACGATTGGGTAAAACCTTTGTCTGCGCTGAATAAGGAGGATTGTGCAGAATTGATCCTTGCCATGGTAAATTACCATGAAAACGGTGGGGAAATCCCCGAGTTTACGGGAATGACGGGAATCGCGGCGAATTTTATCTTCCCTCAGCTGGAACGGGCAAGGGAGGTATCCAATCTGCGGGCAGACAGCGGTGCAAAAGGTGGGAAAGCAAATCGAAGCAAACGGAAGCTACAAATACAAATACAAATACGAATACGAATACGAATACGAATACAAATATAAATACGAATACAAATATAAATACGATTACAACTACAAACACAAATACAATAGGCGTCGATGACGCCGACGTGTCTGTGGAGTATGAAAAGCGATTTGATTTGTTTTGGGAGAAGTATCCCAAAAAGCAGGGGAAGCTCAAGGCGAGAAAGGCTTGGGATCAGCTTAATCCCGATAATGAACTGCTGTCCCGTATGCTGTCAGCGCTGGATTGGCAAATGCAGTTGCCGGCTTGGCAAAACGAAGGCGGCAGATATATCCCGTCCCCTTCCGCTTGGCTGAATCAGTGCAGATGGGAGGATGAAGAGGTGGTCTTGCCGACCTCTTCGACGCCATCGAAGCCCCCGTCATTGCCACAAACCGGCGGAAGCTTTTCCACCGACGAGTTTTTCCAAGCGGCACTCAGACGCTCCTTGATAAGGATGCAGGATACCGTATCGGAGAGCTTTGAGGAAAACAGGGAATCGGGATGAGCAGAATCGTCTGCGCAAAAAATCCCCTGCAATACGGGTGTATTGCAAGGGAAATGATGGTTTATTGATCGAAAACAATCACTGATCGTTGCCGAATTCAGCGATGTATGCCGCCACCAGCTTTTCGGGCCAATCGGATACGGGCTCCAGAGCGCCGGTAAAGAAGCGGAGGGTCTTGGGCTCGCGGACGAAGCGCAGACCGCCGATCATATCACGGTGATCGTACAGCCACTTCACGCGGTCGATGACGTATTCGGTCTGAGAAAGGGTGAAGACACGGCGGGGGAATGCCAGACGCACCATTTCCACCGATGCGATGCGCTCAGTTCCGTCGGGATTGCGCTCCTCGGAGAGAGTGCCGCGCTCCATGCCGCGGATACCGCTGCAGAGATAGAGAGCCGCTACCAGCGAGCCTGCGGGGTACTGCTCGGAGGGAATGTGGGAAACGAAATCGCGGGCATTGATGTGAGCGCCCAGACCGCCGCCGGGGGTGACCATGGGAACACCGCACTCGTCCAGCGCACGGACACAGTGATCGATGAAGATGGGACCCTGAGAGATCACGTCCAGATCCATGGTTTCGTCGAAGCCGATGATCAGCGCTTCCATTTCCTTCACCGACATACCGCCGTAGGTGAGGAAGCCCTCAAACATAGTGATGTAATCCTCCAGCTCGTGGAACATTTCCTCGTCACGCACCAGAATTCCGCCGCCTCTGCCGAAGCCGAACTTACGGGCGGAGAAGTAGACGATGTCGAACAGGTCTGCGATCATACGGGTGATCTCACGGATGGACTTGTCCTTCAGCTCCTCCTCACGGGTCTTATTGAAGTAGAGGTTATCCTGCAGGAGAGATGCGTCCAGGATGGTGAGGATGCCCTTGGACTTGGCGTATTCGGTGGCTTCCTTCATGTTGGCGTAGGAGATGGGCTGACCGCCGATGAGGTTGGTGCCTGCCTCCAGACGCAGGTAGGCGATGTTTTCGGCGCCCTCTGCCTCCACGCAAGCCTTCACCTTGTTCATGTCGATATTGCCCTTGAAGGGAAGGGTGGATTTAGTGATCAGACCCTCGTCGCAGATGAGCTCCTCCACCTTGCCGCCCAGACGGGTAACGTGTGCCTTGGAGGTGGTGAAGTGGTAGTTCATGATGACGGTATTGCCGGGCTTGACGAAGTGCTGGGCGATGATATGCTCGCAAGCGCGTCCCTGATGGGCGGGGAGCAGGTAGGAGATGCCGAAGATTTCCTCCAGCTTTTTCTGCATACGGTAGAAGGTTTCAGAGCCAGCGTAAGCGTCGTCGGCGCGGAGCATAGCGGACTGCATTTCGTCGCTCATGGCGTTTACGCCCGAGTCGGTGAGCATATCCATGAAGATATCGCCGTTATGGAGGCGGAAGGTATTGAAGCCTGCCTCGTGCATTTTGGCAAGGCGATCCTTGGCGGGGAGCAGGTTGAGTTTCTGTACGATTTTTACTTTGTGCATTTCCATCGGCACTTCATTGCGATGGTAGAATTTGATTTTAGACATATATTTTATTCCTCCGGGTACTTGAAAAATCAACATGTATAGTATATAATAAAGATTACCATTAGTCAAGCAGATGTTTTTGATGTTGAAGATCAATATTTTCGATGGAAAAGGGAGAGTGGGCTGTTTGCGGGACACACGATCCTTGGGATTGTCTCGGCGTTTTCTCGTACTTTCTTTGTGGAAAGAAAGTAGCAAAGAAGCCATTTCAGGGGAAGAAAACCAAGGTTTTCTCCCCCTAAAAGTAACCCCCTTTTTCCTTAGTCGCGTCTGAGGACGCGACATCGCTGAGGCGTTTCGGTCGCTACTCAAGGGACGTTTCATAAAGTGGGTGACATCTCACGACCGAGGGTTTCTTCAGTTGCGAAGCAACTGCGTGCAGTAAGCAGCCGTCTGCGACGGCAAGGCGTCTGCTACTCTTGTCACGGATAGTTTGGTTTACCCCTGCCTCTCCCTTTGGGAGAGGTGCCGAGCAGAGCGAGGCGGAGAGGGTATCCCGACGGGAAAATTATATTGTATCTTCACAAAAAGGAGTATCCTATGGAAATTCGAAATCTCATTACGTTCGTGCAGGTTGCCGATCTGGGCAGCTTTACCAAAGCGGCAAAGGTGCTGGATTATGCCCAATCCACCATTTCCTTTCAGATCAAGCAATTGGAATCCGAGTTGAACTGTTTGCTGTTTGAGCGCATCGGGCACACCATCACCCTCACCGAAGAGGGGCGGGAGCTCCTCTCCTATGCCCGACAGATCACCCGTCTCACCGATGAATTTGAGCAATCCCGGGGAGAGGCGGGCGCCCCCGAGGGACTGCTTCGCATGGCAGCCCCCGATTCGGTGTGCGAGGAAATGATCAGCAATAACTACGCCCATTTTCACAGTCTATATCCCGGACTTGCTCTGCGGTTCATCAACACCGACACCGACACCATGTTCCGTATGCTGGCGCAGAATGAGGTGGATCTGGTGGTGACGCTGGACACGCACATTTATCAAAGCGAATTTATCATTGCCAAGGAGGAGCCGGTGAACATGCATTTCGTCACCGGTGCCAACTCCCCCTATGCCAATTTGGGGAAGGTTTCGGTGCGGGATATCGTGGACGCTCCCTTCCTGCTGACCGAAAAGCGGATCTCCTACCGACGGTCGCTGGACGAAGCGCTGGCGAAGATGTCCTTGGAGATTCAGCCCATTTTAGAGCTGGGACGTACCGACGTGATCACCCGTCTGCTGGAGAATGGGACGGGTATCTCCTTCCTCCCCGATTTCGTCACCGATCGGATGGTGGAGCAGGGCAGACTATGCTATATTGACGTTACCGATATAGATGTGTCGATTTGGAAACAGCTGATCCATCACCGCAACAAGTGGATCTCGCCTGCTCTGCGGGTGCTGATGGAGTACATTCAGAAAATGGAATTTAGACGGGCATAAAAAAGAGGCAACCGAAAGGCCGGTTCTCATAAGGAAGTTTATTCGTAGGATACAAACTTGCTCCGCTGTAAGCAAAGATTAACCCCGACAGAGTTTTTGTCGGGGTTGACTTTTATTTCATCGTTGTTGTTACTTTAATTCCGGAGACACCATCAGCAGTCATAACAAATAGCAAAGTGTCCATGTTTTTTGGATTTAGTGAGAAAAGCAATTCTCTGAAAGCATATGAAGGAATATCTATACATTTATCCTGCCACATACACAAAACATAGCAGATTTCGGTGTCGTTGACATTCTTCATTCTTTCAAACAAAGCATTTTCATCTGCTTTGTCTTCAGATAAGGCGTTTTTAATGAGTGTACTGTATTCATTTCCCGTGACAGAAAGCAGAACCACCGCTTGCGTATATTGACCTGTTTCCGCTTCAGATAATTCTGCTTCTGCTGTTTTCTTCATCTGTTTAAACACCTCCAAATCAATGGGGAGTTTGGTTTTCATTTCAAACAATGTTTGCATATATTTCTCCTTTTTATCGCCGATTTCGCCATTGTATTACAAACGCATCGAGCAAAGCCCATACCCCTAAAGATGCACGAGCGCATCTTTAGGCTCTCCCTTTGGGAGAGCTCCCGCGTTAGCGGGTGAGAGGGTGTTTACGGCAAATTTTTGATTCGCTCATTGATTACTTTATCAATCATATAGCAAACACCTTTAAAATTATCATCTACGTCTTTGTTGGAAAAACGCAAAACATAAATTCCATATCTTTCAAGAATTTCGGTTCTTGCCGCATCGTGTGCTTTGCCTCGATTGGTATAATGCTGTGACCCGTCAAGTTCTATCACAAGACGAGCGCTATGACAATAAAAATCCGCAATAAAATTATCTATGATACGTTGCTTATATATCTTCACCGGATAATATCGCAAAAAATCATACCATAAATGCTTTTCTTGCCGAGTCATATTACGGCGCAAAGTTCTTGCAACATTTAATAATTTATTGTTTTTCTTTAATGGTCTTTGCTCCATTTTTCCCTCTCCGTCGGCTTCGCCGCCACCTCTCCCAAAGGGAGAGGCTTTTCGTTAGCCCCGTTATACCACAAATCGGCAGAGAAAACAATCTCTCTGCCGATCTGTGTAAACATCCTTATGAGAATAAGCCTAAGTTGCCTCTTTACATTTACTTATGCTTCTACAATCGCGCGTACGCCGCTTTCGGCACTCTTGTATGCCGCATCCATGAGCTGAGTCAGGGAGAGCGCTTCGTCGATGGTGTAACGGGTGTTGGGAGTGTCGTTCACTACGCTGTCGATGAAGTAATCGATGGGGTGGAGATCACGTGCAGGAAGCTCGGGAGTTACCCAGCCGCCGCTGGTACGGGTCTGGTAGCGGATCTGGGAGTCGGTCATGAGCAGCCAACCGTCGGTGCCGCTGATCTCGAATACCAGGGGATTGCCCCAGGATACGAAGGAGGTTTCGGATACGCCGATGGCGCCGCCCTCAAATTCCAGTACCGATACCGCATTGTCCTCAACGCCTCTGCCGGTCATGTCGGTGAAGGTGGAGGTAACTGCCTTGGTCTTGCCCAGCGCCCATTCCAACAGATACATGGGGTGTGCGCCCAGGTCCATCATTGCGCCGCCGCCGCACTGGGTCTTGTCGTAGAAGAAGTCGGGGAGCCAGTTGTCCACCGAGCCGGTGTGCGCCTTGCGGAACTTGGCATAGGTGATCTTGCCCAGCTTGCCGCTGTCCAGAAGGTCACGAATGACCATGAAGGGAGGCTCGGACTCGTGGGGGAAGCAGATGGTGAAGTGGATGCCCGCTTCCTTCACCGCATCGGCGATGGGGTGAGCGTCCTCGTTGGTGATGGCCAGCACCTTTTCGGTGAAGATGTGCTTGCCTGCCTTTGCGGCTTTCACCATGAGCTCACGGTGCATATTGGTGGGGGAGGTGATGATCAGGGCGTCGATGGTGGGATCGGCCAGCAGTTCATCGTAGTTTTCGTAGAATTTGGAGCCGTTTTTCTCGGCATAAGCCTTACCGCGGGCGGGATCTTCGTCCCATACGGCGGTGACTTTCGAGTTGGGGTTACGGTTTGCGCGGTTAAAATATTCGCCGGCGTGAACGTGCCAGCCGCTGATGAGTGCAAAATTCATAAGATCCTCCAAAGAGATTAGTTTGGTATCATTGTACAACATATTGCTCTTCTTGTCAACCGTTTCGGCAAAATATTACAATAAATTTTGCAAAAGACCTTTACAAAGTGAAAAAGGGAGTGTATAATGGGAATGTGTTATGGAAGAACGCCCCAATTTTTTGTAGGGGCGACCATTGGTCGCCCGCATCTTTCTCGTTTTTGGATGCCGTTTCTCAATCGGGAGACCGATGGTCGCCCTACAAGGACATATTAAATTCTGCTACCCCGAAAGGAGCCCCCCATGAAAGAAGCTACCCCCATTACCGTCCCTGCATTGGAAGCGTATAGCGACGCCTACTATGCCGATCCCAAGAATCTGCTCCTCACCCACGCCTACTCCAAGGTAAGCATGGGCGATCTTGCCTTCGATCCCGTTGCGGCTCGCAAGATGCAGTTCAAGTTCTCGGTGGACATCCCCACCATGTCGGCGACCAATCAGCGCTCCAGCGGCCGTTGCTGGCTGTTTGCCGCTACCAATGTCCTGCGCGAGATCATTGCCAAGAAGAAAGAACTGAGCAATTTTGAGCTGTCCCAGTCCTATCTGGCATTCTGGGATAAGTTTGAGCGCATCAACTACTTCCTCGAATCCATTATCGACACCGCCAATCTCCCCGACGGTGACCGTACCGTGGATTTCATTCTCCAGACGGGCGTTCATGACGGCGGTCAGTGGGATATGTTTGTGAATATCGTGAAGAAATACGGCATCGTTCCCAAGGATGCTTACCCCGAAACCGCACAGTCTTCGGCAACCGGTCAGCTCAACGGACACATCAACCGTTATCTGAAGAAGATGGCATCGGTGCTCCGCAAGATGATCGCCGATGGCGCAGACCGTGCCGCGATTGAGGCGGTGAAGGAAGAGGCGCTGAACAAGACCTACACCTTCCTCTGCCAGTGCTACACCATGCCCCCCGCAACCTTCGATTGGGAGTATGTGACCAAGGACAAGAAGCACATCGTGGAGAAGAATTACACCCCCTACACCTTCCGCGACGAGATGATCGGCGATATGCTGGACGATTACGTGTCCATCATCAACGCGCCCACCCAGGACAAGCCCTTTGATAAGGTTTACACCGTGTCCTATCTGGGCAATCTGGTAGAAGCGGCTCCCATTCTCTATCTGAATTTGGAGATGGAGGAGTTCAAGTCCATCGTGCGCAAGCAGCTGGAGGACGGCGAGATCGTATGGTTTGGCTCGGACTGTGGCAAGTACGGCGACGGCGCCAAGAAGGCGTGGGACGACAGCTCCTTTGATCAGGCACTCCTCACCGGTCTGGACAGTTCCATGACCAAGGCAGAGATGCTGGATTATCATATGTCCCAGATGAACCACGCCATGGTCATCACCGGTGTGAACATTGAGGACGACAAGCCCAACCGTTGGAAGATCCAGAACTCCTGGGGCGCAGAGGGCGCAAACGGCGGCTATCACATGGCATCTGACACCTGGTTTGACAAGTTCGTATACCAGGCAGTAGTACATAAGAAGTACCTCACCGACAAGGCGGAGATTCTGAAGGAAGAGCCCATCGTGCTGAATCCTTGGGACCCCATGGGCAGCCTTGCAGACTGAATTTACAAGGGGAACTTTTTTCAAAAAGTTCCCCTTGAACCCCTCAAAAACTTTGATTAGCCGACGAATCCTCGTCGGCTGATTTTTTGTGTATGGGGCAGGGCCCCCCTGCCGAATACTAACTGTGGCGAAATGCCCTTTCCGTCACGGCAAGCCGTGACACCTCTCCCCCTTCCAAAAAAAATTCCCTCCCTCCTTGACTTTGCTCCATTATGGCAGTATAATAGATGTGATGAAGTCATATAAAGGAAGAGAACCTATGAAAATCTTTGCGAAAAAAATTCTCCTGCCCTGCGGTTTTACCCAAAACGCAGTCGTAACCGTAGAAAACGGCAGAATCACTTCGATTGAACAGGGAAGCGAGGGTGATGTCACTGTCCCCGTCCTTGCTCCCGGCTATTTTGATATCCACAATCACGGCGGCGAGGGCTACGATACCACCCTCCTGTCTATGGAATTGCTCACCAAATTCCTCACCCGCCTGAGAAAAAGCGGCGTGACCGATATCCTCATCACCCTGCTCACCGGCTCTCTGGAGCAGATGGCAGAGGAGCTTGCCTTCCTGCGCTCGGCAATGAGCCTGCAAAAAGAAGGCAAACTGGGCGGCGCTTGTATCGTGGGTGCACATCTGGAAGGTCCCTTCCTCAACGGCGCCAAGAACGGTGCACAGGCGGCTGATCATATCCTTCTCCCCTCGGTGGAGCTGTACGACCGCTACTTCGGCGAGTATGGCGACGTGGTGAAGATGGTGACCATCGCTCCCGAAATGGACGGCGCCATGGAGCTGGCAAAGCATCTCACCTCCCTCGGCATCAAGGTGCAGGCAGGACACAATCTCTGCGATTGGGAAACTGCGGAGGAGGCGTTCGCAAACGGATTCACCTCGGTTTGCCACACCTTCAACGCCTGCCCCTCTATCCATCACCGCACCCCCGGTCTGGTCACCTCTGCGCTGACCAACGATAACGTCTACTGCGAGGCGATCTGCGATCTGGTGCATCTCCATCAGGGCATCCTCAAGCTGATGTACCGCACCAAGGGTGCCGACCGCATGGTGGTCATCTCCGACTCCACCATGCCCACCAATCTGCCCGACGGCAAATATTGCTATGCAGGTCATTGGTGCAAGGTGGAAAACGGCGTAAAATCCACCCTGGACGGCGCGCTCTACGGCGGCGGCTGTTATCAGGACGATGCGGTGAAGAATCTGGTCTCCATCGGCATTCCTGCCGAGGATGCGCTGAAAATGTGTGCTTCCACCCCCGCGATGCGCATGGGCATTGCCGATCTGGGAAAGATCGAAGTGGGCGCATCGGCACATCTGGTGGGTCTGTCCGACGATCTCACCCCTCTGCTCACCCTTGTGGGCGATGAACTTGAAATCTACGGTTAATTTTAAAAGAGGTATATTATGCGCGTAATTGTATGTGAAAACTACGAAGAAATGTCCAAGGCAGGCGCTCGCATTTTTGCGGCGCAGATGACGCTGAAACCCGATTCCATTCTGGGTCTTGCTACCGGCTCCACTCCCGTGGGCCTCTACCGCGAGCTGATTCGCATGAACACCGCAGGCGAGATCGACTTTTCTGCCATCACCAGCTTCAATCTGGACGAATACTATCCCATCTCCCCCGACAACAATCAGTCCTATCGCTATTTCATGAACGAGAATCTGTTCAATCACGTGAACATCGATAAGACTCGCACCCATGTGCCCAACGGTATGGCATCTGATCCCGAAACCGAGTGCAAGGCATACGATGCGTCCATCAAAGCGGCAGGCGGCATTGACATTCAGCTGCTGGGCATCGGTGTCAACGGTCACATCGCCTTCAACGAGCCCGATGCAGAGCTGATCACCGGCACTCACGTGACCGGCCTCACCGATTCCACCATCGAGGCAAATTCCCGATTCTTCGCCAGCCGTGACGAGGTGCCCACCCGCGCCCTGACCATGGGTATGGCAAGCATCATGAGCGCAAAGAAGATCGTTCTGCTGGCAAACGGAGCTGGCAAACACGATGCAGTAAAGAAGCTGCTGGACAATACCATCACCACCATGTGTCCCGCGACCCTCTTGAAGGTTCACCCCGACGTGACCCTCATCTGCGACAAAGCGGCATTCGAAGGGTAACGATAAAGGGGTGCTTTCTTGAAAGAAAGCACCCCTTTGACCCCGAAAGAACTTTTTATAAGCGCGGCAAATACTTGCCGCGCTACAATGTAGATATATATCCGCCCGACAAGAATTTGTCGGGCTTTTTTTGAAGTTCTTGGGAGGTGTGGAACCCTTCTTTCAAGAAGGGTTCCGCGAAAAATTCTACCGTTCACCTTCGAAAATCGACCGCTTGGTGAAAAGGCCTTTACAAAAAACTCACGGCGTGTTATACTATGAACAAGCAAACGGGAAAGGGGGAGACGCATGAAGATCCGCATCGAAATCGCCGAGGATGCGCCGGAGGAGATCATCATTCGATGCCGGGAGCGCACCGATCAGGTGAAGCTCATTGAATCGGTGGTGGAAAATATCCTGCGGGGCGGAAGCGAGCTGTCGCTGACCATCGGCAATCGGGAATATTACGTGGAAAAGGGCGACATCCTCTTTTTCGAAACCTACGACGGCAAGGTCTGCGCCCACACCAAAGATCGAATGTATCAGGCGGACTACAAACTGTTTGAGCTGGAGGAGATCCTGCCTGCCTATTTCGTCCGCATCTCCAAATCGGTGATCGCCAACGTGCGGCTCATCAGCTCCCTCTGCCGCGAACTTACGGGAAATGGCGAGATCACCTTTAAGGGATGCGACAAAACCACCTATTTCTCCCGTGGTTATTACAAAATGCTCAAAGAAAAAATTGAAGAAGTGAGGTTTGGAAAATGAAGATTTGGAAGTATTTTATTGCGCCGCTGTGCATCGTGATTGCGGTGTTCGGCATCTTGGAGGCAACAGGGGTGATCCCCCCCATGGATAGCGTGATCGGATCGATCTCTCCCTTGCGCATCTGCGGTGCCATCTTGGTACTGGCGATCTTTTTGAAAAATCTGTTTAGACTGAGGATTTGCAGTGCAATCTTCGATTTGTCGATCCTGTTCATGATCTTGGAATCCAACATTGCCTTTCTGTGCGGCGCGGAATCGGGCAATCTCATCAACAACTGGTTGCTCCTGTTCTACACCATCTTGATCTGCTTTGGTTTGTGGCTCATCCTGCCCAAGCGCGGGTTCGGGTGGCATATCTCCCGTAAGGGACATCTGTTCAGTAGTGGAATGGTTTCAGAAGACAGAAACGGACTGCACGAAAATAATTTCGGTTCCCGTGCGGTCTACATCGATGCGGCGACCTTTACAGAGCGCACTCTGGAGAACAATTTCGGTTCCATGGTGGTGAAATTCGAGAATCCCGATGCCTACGTCGGCGGCGGTCTTCTGCGTGTGGAGAACAATTTCGGCTCGGTGGAGATTCTCGTGCCCGCAAGCTGGAGCCTCGATTGCCAATTTGAAAACTCGTTTGCAGGCATTGACGACCGTTTCGGCAAGGGCGGTAACGGCCCCTCTCTGATGATCTCAGGCGAGAGCAATTTTGGTCACGTGACCATTCGCAAGGCATGAATTTAGGGGGAGGACTTCTTGAAAGAAGCCCTCCCCCTCGTCGTTGCCACGCAACGACTCACCCCTTCCTAAGAACTTTTATCAAAGCGCGACAAATACTTGCCGCGCCGAGGGGATTATATTCAATTTCGTAGGGGCGACCATTGGTCGCCCGCATTTTGTGCGCTCGAAGGGGCGTGCAAGGCACGCCCCTACAATGTAAATGTCCATATCCCCGCCCGACAAGAATTTGTCGGGCTTTTTCAGAAGTTTGGGGAAGTCCTGAAACCCTTTTTCAAAAGGGTTTCAGGTGGGG
>JAZRIH010000137.1:0-5553 GCA_045645175.1 Eubacteriales bacterium
CTTCATTGGAAAAGGCGCTGAGTGCGTTAAAAACACCGTGTGCGACAATGCAAACAATCAGACTTTTTGATTTGTAATACATCATTACAAACATAAAGCCGGCTGCAGTGGCATATACCACCTGGAGCAGATTGGGAAGCAATTCAGCACCCGAGCCATTTATCAGATTGATGATATGACCGATGCCGAAGGTCACACTTGAAACGATGATGGCGGCCTTTACGTTGTCTTTTCGCATCGCCTCAAAAAGAAGTCCACGGAAGATCACTTCCTCGAGCAAACCGACGCAAAGCATTGCCAGAATATATAGGACAGTTTCAAGCGTACCGTAATTCAAGGTCATGCCATACCAAAGATTTGCGCTCAGCATTACGATGATTGGCAGATAGTACAACATCGACCTGGCAGAGATCTTTGGTGCGCAAAGTCCGTAATCCGGAAAAAGTCCGTTTTTCTTTAAGAATAGCAACAGTATTGCTGAAAGAATAATTCCTATAACAACGGTTACTGACTTGTCTATGCCGATCCATGCGGAAAGTGCATCTCCCACTGACATCAGCACACAGTATGTACTGATCCACGAGACGGCAAACCATATCGGGCTTTTATCGTATAGCTTCTTCAAAACGTTCATTATTCGATCTTCCCATTTCAATTATTTCTTAATACAGAAAAGGTCTATTGCTTCGGACAAAAAAGCGGCAGTTCCCTCTCCATACTTGACTATGTTCTTCTTGAATCGCTCGTCGGAAACTGTTGTTGGGCTTATACAAGCTTTTGCGGCGAGTTCTTTGCCCTTCATCTCGCGGTCGATGAGCAGTTTGAAAAGTTTCTTATTGCTTGCAGCCTTTTTCCACCTAATAAAAATAACTTTTTTTATACACTTTAAGTTTACCACTTTAATCGACAAAAATCAAGAGACTTCCCAAAAGAAATTATAAGAACGTTGATTTTTTTGTGGTGATTAATCTATACTTCTCTTTATAGACATAGGCACCGATGAATCTGCTCACCTAGAAATAGTAGGAACGCATCCGCTCATCTATAAATGATAGGTGTCGTTCAAGGCTATTTATCATAATAATAAGACTCTTTAAACTTTTGGAGGTGTTTCAAAAAGCTCATTTTCGGGAGCTGTTAGGCAGAAATAATAAAGAACAATATCCTTGCTATAAGAAAGAGGTGAGCATTTCTGCTCACCGCGTAAGTTTTATGGAGTCTATTTTATAGACTTTTTATTTGTTTTTATGCGTTTCTTTTCTTTCTGATTACGAACCAATATAGGCAGAAGCCTCCGCCCAGAAGCGCAACTGCGCCTGCGATGATGCCGATGATAGCACCAACGCCAAGTCCGTCATCGCTATCTGATTCGGTTACTCCGATAACGGCATATCTTGAGAAGTGATCGGTTTCAAAGGTGATCGTGCCGTCCTCGTTTACGGTGGTTACGCATTCCTCGTAGCTTCCGTCGGGAGCGATATAAACGACCACTACCTTGTCGTAATCAAACTCTTGTCCGATTGCGGGGAGCGTAACGAGCACTTTACCGTTCGGCTGAATTTCATCACCGTCGAGAAGAAGTTCTAGGTCGTAGCACGCAAGAGGCTTTGCTGCGCCTTCAAGCTTTAGTTCAATATCTCCAATCACCTGCTCAGGCACTTCCCCCGTGGGGGCTTCGACAACGTCAAATATCGTTCCATCGGGAATATATGCGTTGCTGCCTGCGGGAACGTTAAGTACCGTACCGACTACCTCACCCGTAACCTGAGCGATACGTTTGGGAAGTTCCTCGGTATAGAAGTGTGAACAGATCGAGCAGGTATAGGTTGCTTCGCCTTTTTCTGTCTCGGTAGGCTCTTTCGTTACAACGCCTGCATCGAAGCTGTGATCTTTTGTTTCGACCTCACCGCATTTACATTCACGAATATGGATTTTGTCGTCCTTCTTTGCCCATTCAGACCATTCGTGAGCAGTAGGCTTTGCAAGAGGCTCGGTTTTTGTTCCGTGGCAAATGGTACAAGTGAACGTCTCAACGCCTTCTTCAAAATGAGTAGGTTCAGTCGTCACAACACCGTCATCATAAGTACAATCCTTGGTCTCAATTGCATTACAACGGCAAGATCTTGTGTGTGTACCATTCTTGTTATCAGACCAGTCCGTCCACTGGTGTTCGGTAGTTTCGGGGATTTCCTCGGTGTAGGAATATCCGCAATTATCGATGCAGGTATAGGTCTTAATGCCCTTAGATGTGTGGGTTGCAGGTTCGGTAACAACACCGTCATCAAAGTTATGAGATGCGTTCTGGCTTTCGTTGCAAATACAGAAACGGATATGGGTGTTGGCTTCATCAAGCTTGTTGATAACCCATTCGCCCCACGCGTGGTCGGTGAGAACCGGGATGTCTTCATTATAGGAGTATCCGCAATCCTCGCAGGTGTAAGTCTTAACGCCACCAGTGGTATGGCTAGGCTTATCGACAACTACACCGTCATTAAAGTGGTGGTTGTCGATTTCGGTCGCATTACACTTACAAGACCTGATGTGCTTTTCCTCTCCGTCAGGAGTCCAATCAGACCACTCGTGGTCGAGCGTAGGAACATCTTCAGTTTTTGTATGCTGACAGGTCTGACAGGTGTAGGTCTTTTCGCCCTTTTCAGTACAAGTAGGCTCGGTAGTTACCTCGCCGTCATCCCATTCGTGAGGAAGGGTTTCAAAAGCATCACAATCGTCAGCCATACAGGTGCGCTTGTGATTTTCATCACCGTTGGGGGCCCAGTCGGTAAAGGTATGCTCTGTCTTGGGAATATTCTCTGTCTTGGTATGATCGCAGGTGCCACAAGTATAAGTCATAATACCGGTTTCGGTGCATGTGGGAGACTTGATTTCAACGCCGCCGTCCCAATCGTGCTCACCTGTTTGCTCCCCCTTACAGATATCGCAAACCATCTTGTGAGTATGATCGTCAACGGGTGTCCACTCGCCCCATTCGTGACCGCCAAATTCTTCTTCAATACCGCAATTTCTCTTACAGTGGCGAGTATGGGAGTCAACGCTGTCGTAAGCCCATTCGCTCCAATCGTGGTCGAGCGCAGGAATGATAACGTCGCTGCTTTCAAGTTCATTCGTTCCGGCTTCGTCGCTGTAATAACCCTGACATCCACTACAGTAGTAGTGAGCTACGTTACCGTCTTCCGTACATTTCGCATCCTTGGCAGGAACGAAGGTCAGGTCATGATCGAGCTTGGGGATAGGCTCACTCTTGGTATGATCGCAATCACCGCAGGTATAGGTCATTAGACCCTTTTTTTCCTCGGTGGGAGGCTCTGCCTCACCGCCATCGCCCCAATGATGCGTAGCGATTCGTGTGCCGCCACAACCATCGCAGGTCTTTTTGTGGGTGCTGTCATCAACGGGAGTCCAGCGGCTCCAATTGTGCTTTTCACTTTCGGCTGTTACACCGCAATTGCGCTTACAGGTACGAGAGTGTGTGTCGGTGGGAGAATTTTCTCCGTCATCTGTCCATTCACTCCAATCGTGACCGAGGTTGTCAACGTCCTCCGTGTAAGTAGCACCGCAATCCGTGCAGGTGTAGGTCATCGTAGCACCCTCGGTACAGGTGGGAGTACCGCTTTGAACGCCGTCATCCCAATCGTGAGGCTTGAACTCAGTCTTACCACATTCGGGATCCTTACAGGTGCGGGTGTGCGTTCTGCCGTTATCATCTTCTACCCAATCACCGAAATCGCAGGTATGGGGAGCATTATACGGAGCAGACGCGTAAAGATATACGCACGCTTGCGTATCGTGTGTATCGTAGTAGCCGCCGTTTTCATTGTTTTCATCGTCAATCCATTCCCAGCCTTCAAGCTCCCAAGCGTGACCGGTAACAAAGCTAATCGTGTCATTATAATCTCTGAGGCGCAGTTGCGCATACTGACCTTCATCATACAAGATCCACATGATGTCGTCAAAGGTATCGAATACAGCCACACTGCCCTCTTTATTGACATCCGGGAACGGCAGAGGAGATATCTTCTCACCTTCCATATCGCCGTTCTCGTAGTAATAATACTCGTTGCGGTCATCATAGAAGATAACGCCCCAATGGCTGGAATCTCCAAAATCGTAAATACGCTGCTGATACATTCTATCGATAGGTCGCATGCTCGGTGCAGAAATGAAGTAGTTAGGAATGACAAACTGCTTAATGCATTTCGTATGGTACGGCATTTCACCGTTTTCCCAATAATCTTCGGGCAAATATACGTCTACCATCTCAAACTCGGCTGTCATTTTTGCTTCCTCGTGAGAAATAGTGCCATCGGGATTTATTGTGATCTCGGTCGCGTTGATACCGCCGTTACTGTAGAGCATATCGGTCAGGTGCTGCTCACAGACCATCAAATGAAATTCGTAAACGTCAGTTTCGTCAACGTCGCCATCGTCGTCCATATCCCATTCGAGATAGTCATAAACGCCCTCTTCGCCGCCATCATCAAACTCGAAGTAGTCTGGAATGTCGTTTTCGTTTTCATCTATGTCGTGAATATCGTAATAGCCGTTGCCGTCCGAGTCGGTCATGTAAGAGTAAACCTCTGAAAAGTCCAGCACATAGTGCTTCCCGTTGTACTCAGCCACGAGAATGTACATGGTATCGTCGGCAAGCGCGTCAAACTGCGCCTGATTGGTCACCTTGCTGTATACGGGCACGGGGCGGTTACAGTTTTGGCATTTTTCGTTATCAAAATCATGTCCCGTTGCGGGGATGACGGGCATTTCCTCGCCGAAAAATTCGGTAAAGTTTTCATCTTTTGCATATCGGTTGCAATTTTCGCAGTACCAATATTCCTCGCAGCCTTTGAGCATACAGGTAGGAGCATCGTATTCCGCGTGGCAGATCGTACCTTGATGGCGACAATCCGAGTAGTAAAGATAGCCTTCCACCTCATCACCTGCGAATTCAACGTTGGTGCCAAGATAGCGGAAGTAGAATTCTTGACCGCCGTTTCCGTCACTGCGAAGATCCGTGATCATTTCATATCTAAAGGTCTTCGAATTATACGAGTTATAATAGTAGCTCCAGCTGCCGTTGAACATCAGTGTTCCGCTCGTGCCGTTTTCGGACCAGTAATACGGATTCCGAATATACTGGCCGACCTCAAAGGTTCTGATCTTGAATTCGGCACTGTAGGTTCTTTCGGCATCGTTGTAATGATCGTCGTCGCCGTCTGCGCTTTCATAATGCTCGGTGTAAGTGAGGTAGTCCTCGCGGCCGTTGATGAACATTCCAAGCTCTTGGTCGAAGCGCTCTTCATAACGCCAGAATGCAACGCCGAGTGTATCGGCAGGTATGGTCAGCGAGCCGTCTGCATTGATCCAATCGGTAACGTCCACGGCAGGAATTGAGCTATACGCGGTTTCGCTTGCCGCCACATCTTTCATAGCATAGTAACGGTCACCGCTTTTGATCACGAACAGGAAATCGTCGCCAAGATTTCCGTCCTCACCAAATTCAGCTACAGAGTTTCCTGTAAGACGCTGCATCGTTACGCC